>NZ_JAGPYA010000091.1:0-18660 GCF_018070245.1 Micromonospora sp. M61
CGTACGCCCGCCAACTCTCCGGGTCACCGCTGCGCCACTTCGGAGTGGGGTGGTGCGGGTGGCCGAAGACCAGTGACTGTTCGGAGTCGACGTACGCGTCGATGGCCGGTTCGCCGGTGGGCTCCGGGTTCTCGGTCGGCCGGTCGGCCAGCAGCCGGGCCACGGTGTCCCGGCTGGCCTGGACCTGCTCGACGAACTCGTCGTTGGCCAAGCCGGTGCGGGTGGTGAGTTCGGCCGCGACCAGGCTGGCGAGCCCGTCCGCGTCCAGGTCGACCCACCGTCCGTTGTCGGTACGCCGCTGCACCGGGCCGGTGTAGCGGTGCGCCCCGAGCGGCGAGTGTCGCGCGACACCGCAGCGCACCGTGACGCCGAGGTGCCGCAGCAGCAGATGCGCGGCACCGTCGACCACGCTCGGGCCGCCGTCCGGCGGGGTGAGTTCGCGGACCAGGCAACCGAAGACGGCGTGGGCGGTGGCCAGGTCGGCGAGCTGACCGGTGTCGGTGGCCGGGCGGGAGCGCAACTGGGCGCTCGTCATCGTGTCTCCCGGAGGTAGTTCGGGCCGGTACGCAGGTAGTACTTGTTGATGTCAGCGCAGCCCAGCCGCTGTTTGGGCAGCAGGGTGCCGGCGGTGAGCATCGCCTTGATGGGCAGGTGGCCGGCCCGTAGGACCCGGTCGGTGAAGGTTCGCGCCGCTGGCCCGTCACCCCACCGGTCGCGGGCGGCGGCGAGCCGGGGTGCCAGCGCCTCGGCGGGTGACGGCACGGGCAGCCCTCGGGCGGCAAGCGCGACCAGAGGTGCGGCGGCGGCCAGATGCAGGGTGATGGTGATGAACACGTCGGCCAGCTCGTGCGGGTCGCGCGCCCACATCCGGTCGTCGTCGAGGGTGAGCCCACCCGGGCCGCCGTGCCGCGGGTCGAGGCGGGCCCCGTCGTTGTCCTTGTAGAGCAGGCCGACAGTGCCGTCGGGGTGCACCAGCAGGTGGATGTTCTGCGGGTGCGCCTCCAGCGCGATCCCGTGGCGGAGCCAGAGGAAGACGTGCCAGTCGAGCAACAGGTCCAGATAGGACTCCAGCAGCGCCCCGGGCCGCTCGGGGCTGATCCGTTCGAGGACCGTTGCCGCGACCGGGTCGGGTGCGGCCAGGGCCGCGACCGGCACCACGTGGACGCCGGCCAGATCACCCGGGAATCGGCGCAGCAGGAAGCTGCGCCGCTCGTCGCCGCCGACGTGCGCCCAGGTGCTCTCGTCGACGTGCCGGATCCGCCCGGCGAAGGTTGGTTCGGCGTTGGCGATCCGGTCGAGCAGCGCGGCGACGGCCGCGCCGTCGGCGAGCGAGCCGGGGTGCAGCGTGCGCCGGTTGCGGGCGCCGAGGCTCGCGGTCGGCAGCGGCAGCTTGAGGTGCAGGTACGGGTGATCGTCGAGCGCCACCGTCCGCATGGAGAGGGTGGGCCGTACGGTGATCGCCAGCAGGTCCGTCACCGGTAACGCGTCGCGCTCGGCGGTGATCGGGTGCGCCGGCAGCAACAGGTGGTCCGGCCGCCGTGCGCGTGGCCACCAGGACGGGAGGTCGCCGGTGAGCTGGACGTCCTCGGCGGGGACGGTGTACCAGCGCAGCGCGAAACGGGGGGCGTGCTCCGGGGCGTACCGGAGAAGGTCGTCGTCTCCGAGACCGTGCCGGCACCGGTCGGTGGGGTAGACCGGGTGGCCGTGGTGGGCGGCGAGTACGTCGTCCAGGAGCGCCGCCGGCAGTCCCGTGGGGGTGCTGGCGCGTTCGGCGGCCACCTCGGCGAGCACCCGCGAGCGGTGTCGGGCCGCGAGCCGCCGGGCGCGCAGGTCGGCCCGACACTCGACGCCGAAGTCCCGCCAGCCGGCCTCGGCCTCGGCGTTGCCCTGCGGGGTGAGCAACCTGAGCAGGCCTTCCAGCGTGTCCGTGCAGTGGGTGTCGCCGCCGCCGTCGAGCAGCAGCACCATCGGTGCGGCGCTGCGCAGGGCCTGCTGGAACCCGTCCGCCCGGACCGGGATCCGCAGCAGGCCGGCGGGGTGCGGTGCCTGCCACCAGTCCGGCCCGTCCGGTCGGCCGGTGCTGAGCAGACCGAGGTGATCCTCGCGCAGCAGGGCGTCGAGGACCCGGGTGAACACCTCCCGCTCGCAGTCGTCGCTCACTCGACGATGGTCCACTGGAGGTCGCTGCGGAAGGCGGTCAGCGACCGCCGGACCGCGCCCTCGTCGGGGCCGATCCCGTGCAGCACGGCGAGGTAGTCGCGGTTCGTGCCGGTGTGCTCGGCGGTGCGCCCCACCTCGCGCAGCGGATGGCAGCCCAGCCGGACATCATCGTGGACGGTGTCCAGTCGGCCCGGCGCGGCGACCAGGCGGCCGGAACGATCCGCGCAGACGTACTCGACCTGGGCGTACCGGTCGACCGTGGCGGGCAGGTCGAGGGCGGCCAGGGGCTCGCCGAGGTGCAGCCGGATGACGTGTTCGAACAGCGGCACACCGAGCAGCTCGGAGAGGATCAGGTCCATCCGGTCGCCGATGAGCCGGTAGTTCACCTCGATCAGCCGGACCCTGCCGTCGGCGATGACGTACTCGGTGTGGCAGGCGCCGAAGCCGACCCCGAGCGCGGCGAGCCGCGCCCGAAGCTGGGTGGTCTCCGGCTCCGCCGGAGGCGACCAGGCGAGGCTCTCCTCGGTGAAGGTCGGTGGCGGCCCGAGGCCGGTGCGCCAGCCGCCGAGGGAGGCCAGCGCCGTGCCATCGCCGAGGGTCTCGAAGGTCCACAGCTCGCCGGGGAGGTACTCCTCCACCACCAGGGCCACGTCCGGCCGACGGCCACGGATCTCGGCGATCCGGGCGACCAGCTCGGCGTGGTCGGCCACCAGGTACGCGTCCTCGCTGGCCACCCCCTCGCGGGGTTTGACCACGGCTGGGAACATCCCGTCCGGCACCTGCGGTGCGGCACCGGGATCGACGGTGACGGTGCGTACCAGATCGAGGCCCGCAGCCGCGATCACCCGGCGGGCCGCGGCCTTGTCCTTGCAGAGACGGGCGGCGTCGGGATCCTTGCCGGGCAGACCGAGCTTCCGTGCGGCGATCGCGGTGGCCTCCTGAAGGTGGTCGCTGTTGGACAGTAGCGCCACCGGTCGGGTCGGTGCCGTCGCCGCGACCACAGCGGCCGCGTCCCGGACCGCGCAGCGCGCCACCGGCACGCCCGCCGGCCACTCCGCCGGCCGGTCGGTCAACACGGTGACCGACAGCCCGAGCGACGCCGCCGCGGGGAGGAACCCCTCCAGCACGGCGTCGGTGGGGTTGAGCGCGGTCAGGTACAGCCGCATACCGCCTCCGTCGACTACGACGATGTCGTGATTAGGGTAGCCTACCCTTATTGGGCGATTTTGGGGCGGTCTGCCCGGTAGAGCAGCCCAGCGGCGACCAGCCCACCGATCAGCACCGCGGCAGAGCCCGCCAACTGTCCCGTCTCCAGCGCCGAGGCGAAGGCGACAGTGACGGCCTCCCGCTCGGCTCCGTCGCGGGCGGCGGCCAGGGCGGCGGGAAACGATCCGGCGCCGGCCAGGGCCGCCGGCAGCAGGGCGGCGAACCGGGCGTTCAGCACCGCACCCAGCACCGCGATGCCGAGGCTGCTGCCGACCTCGGTCATGGTGCCGTCGACACCCGCGCCCGCGCCGGCCTTCTGCGCCGGGATGGCGCTCATCACGGCCTCGACGATGGCCGGGTTGGCCAACGCGCACCCGACACCCATCACGAGCAGCCCGGCCAGCAGCACCCCGTACCCGTCGGACGGGAAGAGGGTGATCAGCGCGAGACCGCCCGCGAGCAGCGTCATACCGATGGCGATGGCGGCGGCGAGGCCGAGCCGACGGATCACGACCGCGACCGCACCGCTGACGTTGAGCAGCACAATGGACAGCGCGAAGGGCGCCATCCGGAGACCGGCTTCCCAGGCGGGATAGCCGCGGACGAACTGCAGATGCTGGGTGAGCAGGAACAACGCGCCGGTGGCGCCGAACGTGATCAGCACGACCCCGGAGATCGCGCCCACGAACCGCCGGTCCTGGAAGAAGTGCATGTCCAGCATGGGGTGCGGGATCCGCCGCTCCCAGCGGACGAAGAAACCGAGCAGGAGTACGCCGACAGCCGCCGCCCCGAGCACCTCAGCCGACGTCCACCCGTGCTCCGGCCCGGAGATGATCGCCCAGACGACCGCGGTCAGGCCGGCGGTGGAGAGCGCCGCGCCGACCACGTCCAGGCGGCCGCCGGCCGGGTCACGGGACTCGGGTATCAGCGCACGAGCGACGAACAGGCAGACCAGCACGATGGGCACGTTGACCAGGAAGACGGCGCCCCACGGCAGATGCGCGAGGATCGTGCCGCCGATCGGTGGCCCGACGGCGAAGCCCAGCGCGCTGGTGGCCGCCCAGATGCCGATCGCTCGGGACCGCTCGGTGGCGTCGAAGACCTGCATCGCGACCGCGAGCGTCGAGGTGATCAGCAACGCGCCACCGACACCCATGCCGGCCCGGGCCGCGATCAGTTGCCCGCTGGTGCTGGAGAGCCCGGCGGCCAGCGAGCCGAGACCGAACAGGGCGAGCCCGGTGAGCAGCATCCGACGACGCCCGTACCGGTCGGCGGCGCTGCCGGCGGTCAGCAGCAACCCGGACAGCACCAACGCGTACGCGTTGATCATCCATTGCACGTCGGCGGTGCTGGCGCCCAGCTCGGTGGTGAGCACCGGCACCGCCACGGTCAGCACTGTGTTGTCCAGCACCACCACGAGCTGCGCGACGCAGAGCACGGCCAGGATCAGCCACCGCTGCGGCAGTCGCGCCGAGGCCGTGGTGCCGCCGGCCGGCTCGGTGGTGTCGCTGGCCGGCTGAACTGTGGTCACGCCACGGCCTTCACGCCATCCACCGTCGGGTGCTCCGCCGTCGAGCCGACGGGACCGGGCCTGCGGGGGAATCGCCGCTGGTGGGCGAGGCCGAGGACGACACCCGCGGCCACCAGCACGATGGCCGCGATCGCGACCGGCGGGTAGCCGACCCCGGCGGCGGTCGCGAGACCGATGGACGAGGCCACGAACGAGCAGACCAGGCCGAACGACGACAGGACGGTGAAGTCGGTGCCACCGGTGTCGGGGCGCGAATAGTCCATGTTGACGGTGTAGAGCACCACGTTGGCGATGGTGTAGGCCACCATGAAGCAGCAGAGCGCGGCGACCGTCCCGCCCAGTGGGGCGCGACCGTTCATCAACGGCAGCAGCAGCAACGTCGACACCGTGAGTGCCACGCCGCCGACCACGAGCACGCCGCCGCGCCCGAACCGGCCGACGCCGAGCCCGGCGACCAGGCCCGCCACGATGGCCGGGACGCTGGTCACCACTCCGGTGACGACGCCGATGCGGCCCAACGACCACCCAGCGTCGACCAGGGCCGGCGTCACCAGTGCGTACGCCATCCCCGCCCCGACGTAGACCAGCGGCACCACGCCGAACGTCCACCACCGGCAGCCCGGCTGGCCGAACACCGACAGCAGCGCCCGGTACGCCGTGCCGATCTTGGCCACCCGGTCGGTACGTGGAGGTTCCCGGAACCGCCACACGACCACCAGTCCGACCGCCGTCATCGCGGCCAGCAGACCGATCGCCGCCGCCCAGCCGAACTGGTCGTAGACCAGGACGCACGCGCCGCCGCCGAGCAGGTTGCCGAGGTAACTCGCGGCGACCTGGATCCCGTTACCGGTCCCCCGGCTCGACTCGGCGAGCATCCGGACCGCCACGGCGTCCACGGCGATGTCCTGCGTGGCGGAGAAGAAGACGTACGCGGCGCAGATCGCGACGATCGGGCCGAGCGCGTCGGCCGGGTCGGTGAACGGCAGCAGCGCCAGCAGAGCGAGCACCAGGGCGGTCTGGAGCACGAGCAACCAGGATCGGTAGTGGCCGCGGTGCCGCGAGCCGTACCGGTCGAGGATCGGCGCCCAGAGGAACTTGATGGGCCAGATCAGGCCGACGATCTGCAACAGGGCCAGCGTGTCCAGCGAGGTGCCGCCGTCGCGCAGGATGGCGGTCAGCCCGACGGTGATGAAGCCGACGCCGAGGTACTGCGTGACGTACAGCGCGGTCAGGGTACCGAGCCGACCCTTCATGCGGCTTTCCAGTAGCCGAGGGAGGTCACCCGGTCCTTGTCGACACCCAGCGTTCGTCGGATGTGTCGGGTGATGCCACGGGTGGTGGCCGCCTCGCAGGCCACCCAGTAGTGCCCCGCGCCGCTGGTCGGCAGGGCCGCGCAGACCGTGTTGACGAGGTGTTGACCGTCGTCGCGCCGAGGCACCCAGGTGACGTCGTGGTGTGCCCGGGCCCGCAAAGCGAGAGCCTTCTCGCCCTCGTGGGCGTACTCCAGCCACACCGTCGCCGGGATGTCGGCGCTGGCGTCGAGCAGGCTGTTCACCGCGGGCAGGGAGGCCGCGTCGCCGACGAGGTAGAGGTGCTCGGGCGCCGGGTCGGGCAGGTCGAAGGCGCTGCCCTGGACGGTCGCGCTGATGGTGTCGCCGACCTGGGCGGTGGTGGCCCAGCGAGCGGCGCAGCCGTCGTGGATGGCGAATTCGAGGGTGAACCGGCCGGTGGAAGGGTCGGGGTCCACCAGGGTGTACGCGCGCTGGTGTGCCCGGCCGTCGTTGTCGAACCACAGCCGGATCCACATCGTGGGGTGCACCCCGCACGCCTCCAGCAGGCCGCCGCCGTCCAGGAGGAGCCGCTGATAGTGGCCGTCGATCGACTCGGTGCCCAGCACGGTCAACCGAAAGTCCCGGCCTCCCATGGCCTTGAGGACCAGGGCCTCCCAGTTCCGTTTCACGCACCCCTCCAGGTAAGGTCATCCTTGGTTAGGGGAGGTTAACCTAAGTCGCGCCCCGGATGGAACAGAGGACAGCGCCCGATGACGTACCTGGAGAAGATCGCCGGTCTCGGTGAGTTGTCATTGGTGACCGTCGACCCCGACCGGCACGCCGCCCTCCTGCACAGCTGGGTCACCCAACCTCGAAACTCGTTCTGGGGCATGGGTTCGCACAGCCTGGAACAGGTATGCGAGATCTACGCCTTCGTGGACAGTCTGCCGACGCACCACGCGTACCTGATCATGGTCGACGCGGAGCCGGTCGGCCTCTTCCAGACCTACCAGCCCGAGGCGGACCCGGTCGGTGAGCGCTACCGCGTGCAGCCCGGTGACATCGGGATGCACCTGCTGCTCAGTCCCGACCGGCGCCTCGCCCGCGGCCTCACCAACGTCGTCGGCCCGGCCCTCGCCCGCTTCCTGTTCCGCGACCCGGCCGCCCAGCGGATCGTGGTCGAGCCGGACATCCGCAACCACCTCGCGCTGCGCCGACTGGAGATCGAGGGGTTCACCTTCGATTCGGAGATCGACATGCCGGACAAGCGGGCCCAGCTGGCGTTCCTGACGCGCGACCGGTTCGACGCGAATCACCCGACCCCGGCCTGAGCAGCGGCGCCGCGACGTCGGTAGGTCTTCTGCCCGGCATGCTCAGTCGGCCTGCGGGGATCCGGTCGCGCCGGGCCGACCGTCCAGTGCGCTCAACTCGGCGGCCCGGGCCTGCTGGATCCGGCCGGCGAGCGCCTTCAGCTCCGGGCTGCCCCCGGCGGTCTGCTCTCCCCGGCACAGCACCACGGTCTGCGCGAGGTGCGCCCGCACCAATGCGGCGGCCCGGGACGGCACCTCGGTGTCGGGGGCGGCGCGCAGCTCGGCGAGGCTGGAGTCGGTGACCATGCCGGGCATCTGGTGCCCCTCGTGGATGTTCTGCTCCGCGACGTTGCCCGCGGCCAGCAGCCCGCGCAGGTCCCGCAACTCGGCCTGGTGAGCAGCCCGGAGGTCGTTGAGCACTGCCCGCAGCGACGGGTCCGCCCCCGCCGACCGGCTGTCGACGTGGTCGATCAGCGCGAGCGCACCCTCGTTCATCGGGATGAGCAGTTGGATGAAGGCGTCATCGGTGCTGTTGAGCACCACCGACGCGGTCGGCGCGGGACCGGTCGGCGGGGATGCCATCGACGGGGATGCCGTCTGGTCGGCGCGGCCCCAACCCTGACTGAGCACGACCGCCACCGTCGTCACGACCAGTGTCGCGACGACGCCGACGATCCGCCCGGCGCGGCCACGGAACGCCGGGCGTCTGGTCGTGGTCGGCTGCTGGTCCACCGGCGCGTCGCCGCTCAACGGGCGGCCTGGAACGCGCGACCGACCACTGTCGCCTCGGTGCCGTTGCTGAACAACCCGGACCGGTCCTTGTCCGTGGCGGGCAGGCCGAACCACGCGTACCGCTGCACATAGGACAGTTGGCCGAGCATGGTGGTGGCCGCGGTGAGGAAGGCCGCCTGCTGCTCCTGACCGGGGAACTGTGCGCCGCCGCTGTCGAAGCGGATCAGTGCGAACTCGGTCAGCCAGATCGGTTTCCGGTACCGCTGGTGGACGGCCTGAAGATACCGCCGGAGCTGGTCGACCGCGGTGCTGGTCGTGAAGTCGGCGCCGAACCAGTGCAGGGTGATGAAGTCGACGCGGTGGCCGCGGGCCTGGGCGCCAGTCATGAACCTGTCCAGCCAACCCTGCGGATCCGGCCCGCCCCAGGCGACCGCCGGGCTGCCCAGCCTGCTGCCCGTCGCCATCAGTTGCGGCCACAGGTCCAGCGCCTGCTCGACGGTCATGTTCGCCTGCTCGGGCATGTCCGGCTCGTTGAAGGTGAGCAGATCGGGCCCCGCCGCCCTGGCCCGGGCCAGCTCCGTGGCGGTGACGTTCTCCGCACTGCGGATCATGGGCACGAACGTCACACCGCGCGGCGTGCTGATTCCCGGGTGCTGGGTGCCCCAGGTGTAGTACCAGCCGGCCTTCGAGTTCGCCAACGCCTGACTGGCTCCGGCGAAGTTCCACACTCCGACGCCCTTGCGGGCGGAGCTGACCGCCGGGACGACCGGAGCCTTCGACGCGGGGCGTGCGCTCGGTGACGGTGCGACGCTCGGGCTGGCCACGGCGGTGGGCGCGGCGGGCGGCGGTGCAGCCCACGAGGGCGCTGGTGGGTCCTCCGGCAGGATCACCACCGCCATGGTGATGGCGAGAACTGCCGCTGCGACCCCGACGGCGAGGGACGGGACCAGGCCACGGGGGCGGTTCACCGCGAGGTCGACGATGCTCGGGCCACCGCCGCCGTCGGAGGGCACACCGCCGGGCGGGGTCGTCCCGGCGGTGTGCCCGGCCGTCGGGCCCGGGGGGTGATACCCGACGGCCTGCGCGGCAGCCGGGGGTGCGGCCGCGCTCGGAAAGTGGGCGCTCAGGCCCGCCGGCAACGGCAGCATCGGCAGACCGGCAAGGAGCCGGTCGATCGGTAGGAGTGTGGAGCCCAGTCGCCCACAGAACGCGCAGTCGCGGACGTGTCGGGCCAGCCTCTTGCGCCACAGCGGGCTGGGAGTGCCGTCCCACTCGCCGCTCACGGCGCGCAGGTCCGGGCAACCGGGGCGGGCGCCGAGCGCGCGTACGACGCCCCGGGCGCTCTGGATCTGCTCCTTCATCCGGTGGATCCGCACGGCGACGTGCCCGGGTGACAGCCCCAGCGCGTCGGCGACCTCGGCGCGGGTGATCTCGCCGGTCTCCTCCAGCCACCACAGCGACAGCAGCTCCTGGTCGTCCGGGTCGAGCCAGCGGGTCGCCTCGGCGACCTCGCGTCGCTGGTCGGTGAGGCCAAGCCGGAGGATGGTCATCCCCGCGAAGTCGGAGGCCGGGTCGGGCACGTTGTGGATCGCGTCGAGCCCCGCGTCGCGGTTGAGCGCGAGCCGTCGGCGCTGTTCCCAGTCACGCACCTGACGGATGGCGATCGCCACCAGCCACGAGCGGTACGCCGCCGGGTCGTTGAGCGCGGGCAGGTACCGGATCACCCGTACCAACGTCTCCTGGACCACGTCGTCGACGTCGGCGTGACCGCGCAGCGCACGCCCGACGATGTTGTAGACCAGCGGGAGCGAGGCCGCGACGACGTCATCGAGGGCGCGCTGGTCGCCCTGTCGGGCCGCGACGACCAACCCGGCATCGGGTAGTGCTCGACCGGCTGACGACATGGGTGTCACTCCTTGTGTGCTCGTCCGCGCGGCACCCGCGCTGCGCGTTGACCGCCCTCAGGATCGGAGACTGGCAGCACCGGGCCGGATTACAGAATTCTCGGCTGCTGGCGGTGCGGATGCGATCCCGGGGCCTCGGTGGCGCATGAGGGGTGCCGAGGGCGGGTATGGTGCGGGGTGTCGGTGTCGCCGGGCGTTCGCCCGTGCACGAGGCACCTGATCGGGCGCCAGTGTGAGCGCCGCAAGTCACGAGGTCGCACGGCGAGAGCCGGGGCCCGGACGCACTCCTCAATGGAAGACAGGAATCCTGCATGACATCGAACGACAACCTTCGACCGGCCCTGTTCCTCGCCACGTCGAACTCCGACGTGCTCGACGGGTCGATGGCGACCGTCGACGGCAGCGAGGAGGCCATGCTGCGGCTGCGCCATCCGTTCGCGGTGAAGCCGGCCCAGCAGGCCCCGATCGCCGGCGACGAGCCGGACCCGCAGGGCTGATCGGGGCCGTTCTCACCCGTTTCGAGCACCATCCACCTGCGCCGGCTCGTACTTTCGGCTAGTAAACATTCAGTATTTCGGGTAGTGTCCGGGCCATCAAGTGAACGACATGACGCGGCGGCGAGGCCCGTGCTCGTGGCCTTGCGACAGCGCACCTTCGCCCGTACGTGCGCCCCGGCGTCAGCCGGTTCGGAGACCCCTTCCGGTCGACTCGATCGACGGGCAGTGCGGGAAGGACCACTCCCATGGCCATCATCGTCGACACCGCGACCAGCACCAGCATCGACCAGCGGTGCACTGAGCAGAGCCCGGAAGACCTCCTGGCCGCCCTGGCGGCGACGCCGGCCGACGACTCTCGCCGCCCAGCCCTGCGCGACCGCACCATCGAGGCGTGGCTGCCGCTCGCCCGGCACCTGGCCCGCCGCTACGGCGGTCGCGGCGCGCCGGACGACGACCTGGTCCAGATCGCCTCGGTCGGTCTGATCAAGGCCGTGGACAACTTCGACCACAGTCGAGGCGTCGACTTCGCCGGGTACGCCATCCCCACCATCATCGGCGAGATCAAGCGCTACTTCCGGGACCGCACCTGGGCGATCCGGGTGCCCCGCCGCCTCCAGGAGCTACGCCTGTCGATCAGCGCGGCCAACAGCGTCCTGACCCAGACCCTCGGTCGTTCGCCGACCGTGGCCGACATCGCGTCCTACCTTGACGTGACCGAGGAGATCGTGCTGGAAGGGCTGGAGGGCGCACGCGCCTACCGGGCCACGTCGCTGTCCACTCCGATCGGTGGCGAGGGCAGCCGGGAGCTCGGCGACACCCTCGGCGGCGACGACCACGAGTTCGACGTCGTGGAGATCAGGGTCGCCCTCGGCCCGGCCCTCGCCACGCTGCCGGAGCGCGAGCGCGAGATCCTGAGCCTGCGCTTCCACGGCAACCTGACCCAGTCCCAGATCGCCGACCGGGTCGGTGTCTCGCAGATGCACGTCTCCCGGCTGATCAACCGGTCGTTGGCCACGCTGCGTCGCCACCTCTCCGGCGACAACTCGTTCTGACCGTCGGCGTCGTCGACCGCTCAGAGTTGGACGACGTGACCCACCCGCGGCGGCGTACGACCCGCGAGGACGTCGGCCCAGGCCCGTTGCAGGGCCTCCGGCCCGACACCCACCTGAACGTCGAGCCACCCGCTGACCACTGCGGTGAAACGCTGCCAGGCCTCGGTGAACCGTTGGTCGAGCCCTTCGCGGCCCCAGTCCTGGCCGCGCTTGCGCATCTGGACCGGCGCGAAGAACACCTCCTCCGCGGCGGCGGCGTTCGGTGTCTGGTTGGTGAGCCCGACCGCGATGTCCCGGACGAGCCGGTCGCCGAGGTGCTGGCGCAGGGCGGCACGGGTCGAGGGCGCGCCGGACAGGTCGAGGTAGACGGTCGGGACCACGTCGAGGGCGCTGATGTCGTCGTACGGGACGACCTCGTCGTAGCAGCCGAGTGACCGGGTGAAGGCCAGGTTGCCGGGTGAGGTGAGCCCGACCAGGCGCGGTCCGCGACCGCGCAGCTCGAACGCGGCGGCGTACGCGGTCTTGCTCGACGCCGATGACACCAGCAGCGCCTCGGCACCGTAGAAGCCGTTGTCGACGACCTGGTCGGCCAGCATGAACGAGGTGAAGAACAGGGGCCGGAACAGGATCAGCAGGTCCTCCTGGTCGGCCTGGTACGCCGGGTCGTCGGTGGTCGACCGGTACGCGTTGTACGGCGACGGCAACTCGGCCCGGTGCGGGCTCGCGTCGCGGAACCCGGACGCGTCCACCCGGTCCGGCCGCACCACGAGGTGCCCCGCGGGAGGCAGGTAGCCATAGACCCGTTGCCCCACCTCGACACCGGCAACCGTCGAGGCGACCACCTCGGCGAAACCCCAGAGTGGCGGGAGGCCCCACTGCGGCCCGAGCCCACGGGCCGCCGGCGGAAAGAACTCCCAGTAGCGCATCGCGTCGCCGAGCACCGCGTAGGTCACGTTGTTGGCGGTGAGGCCGACGCGGTCCACCCGCAGCAGCGCCTCACCATCGGCCACCTCGGGCGTGGCGCCATCGACGAGCGTGCTCTGCCCGAGGTCGTCACGTGCGACGGCGAAGGTCCATGAGTCAGCCATGAGGTGACGCTAGACAGCGCCACAACCGGAGACAAGTGCACTGCGAGTGCAAAATCCCACTGCTGCGGTCAGTGGCGGTTCGCCGCGAGGTCACGGAGGTGCGCGAGCGGCAGGTGCGGCGGCCGCCACTCCACGAAGAGCGCCGTCGCGTCGTCCTGAAGCTGGTCGTCCTGGTAGCCGACGACGGCGCGTACCAGGCGACGCATCGTCTCCGGGCTGGGCAACCCGTCGTTGAGGGCCCGGTTGACGAAGTCAACCAGCCGGTCCAGCCCGAAGTGCTCACCGTCGGCGCTGCGCGCATCGGTGATGCCGTCGGTGTAGGCGAGGATCCGGTCGCCCGGGTGCAGATCCTCGACGTGCACCTCCGGGCGGCGTGGCGTCAGATGACCCAGGCCGAGCGGCAACGCGGTCGGCCCTGGCAGCTCACGGATGGCCTTGCCGTCGCGCAGCAACATCGCACCGGGATGACCCGCGTTGATCGCGCTCAGCCGGCCGGTCCGGCGGTCCAGTTCGAGGAGCAGCCCGGTCGCGAAGAAGTTCGGGTGCTCGGATCGCACCCACCGGTCGATGCTGATCGCCGTGTCGACCAGGTCGAGGCCACACCGGCGGGCGTTGCGGTACGCGCTGACGACCAGCGAGGCCAGGGTGCTCGCCTTGATGCCGTGCCCGCAGGTGTCGAAGAGCCCGACGCTGAGCACGTCGTCGTTGAGCGCGTAGTCGAAGATGTCGCCGCCGACGTCGTAGCACGGTTCGAGGATGGCGGTGATCACCAGATCGTCGGTGGCGAAGGTCAACGGTGGCAGCAGACCCCACACGATCTCGGCCGCGACCTGCATCGGGAGCCGGCGACGCATCCGCTCGACCACGTCGCCGTAGAGCCGGCGGTTGACCAGGATCTGGGCGATGGTGATCGCCACCTCCCAGGCCGGCCCGTCCATCGCCTCGTCGGCGGCCGTCGGCACAACGATCTCCAGCACGCCCATCCGCTCGCACCCGAGCAGCAGCGGCACCCAGACCCGGTCCGGGTTGTCGGGCGCGCGCTGGATGGTGAGGTTGGTGAAGGCCCGGCCGGCGAGGGTCGTCTCGATCGGCAGTTCGTCCCGGTCGAGGCCCGCGCCGAGCAGAGGCACGAGCAGGGACTGCGTGTAGTCGGCCAGATAGAGCACCATCTCGCTGGCGTCGAGGGCGGGAGCCGCCTCGACGATCAGCTGAGACAGCTCGTCCGGCCCGCCACGGGGCGCGTTGAGCTGAAGCCAGCGCACCACCTCGCCGACGTCGCCCACGCTCCACCTCCCCCGAGTCCTCCCCCGACCGCGGGAGCACGTAGTGCCAGCGTGAGGCTACCCTGCCCCACCCAGTTCATCAGTCGCGGTCACCGGCGGTGGGGCCTGCACCATGGCGCTGAGCAGCGCGGGCACCGACACGGTGGCGAAACCAACCCGGGCGTCACTTGCCCCGTACGGCACCCACAGCTCACCGTCGTGCACGAGTGCCCCACAGGAGTAGACGACGTTGGGAACGTACCCGTCCCGGTCGTTCTCGTCGGGTGCCAGGAGCACGCCGGGCAGGTGCGCGACGACCCGCTCCGGTCTGTGCAGGTCGAGCAGGAGCGCGCCGATCGCGTACCGGCGCATCGGCCCGACCCCGTGGGTGAGGACGAGCCAACCCGCGTCGGTCTCGATGGGAGACCCGCAGTTGCCGACCTGGATCAGCTCCCAACTCTCGCCCGGGGCGTGCAACGGGGCCGGAGCCTGCCAGCGGTTGTCGCTGTCCAGAGTGGTCAGACCGATGGTCTCGCCGTCGGCACGGCACAACGCCAGGTGCCGGCCGCCGACGGTACGCGGAAACAGCGCGATCCCCTTGTTCCGGGCACCCGGCCCGCGCATCGGGGTCATCTCGAAGCGACGCAGGTCACTGCTGACCAGCGCACGGGTGGCGATGCTCCGGCCGTCGTAGGCGGTGTAGGTGGCCCGGTACACCGGCCCGGACTCGTCGACGAACCGGACGAACCGCGCGTCCTCCATGCCGTTGCTCTCTGCCGGGGTGGCCGGCCAGAGCACCCGTTGGTGCAGGGCCGTGTCGGTGGGAAAGGCCGTGGCGTAGCTGCCGGCGTTGGTGCGACGCAGTTGTTCGAGGGTGCCCAAGCCGGTGCTGCGAGAGAGCAGATCGGGTGGCAGGTTGGCGAGCACCCGCTCGAAGGTGGCCTCGTCGTAAAACTCGGGCAGGGCGTCGAGCACCGTGGCGGCGACCTCGTTGTCGCAGTCCTCCTCGGCCAGGCCGGCGACGAGCAGGTCCCGACGGTGCTGTACGCCCACCCGCTGCCCGACGGCCAACGGGCCGGACCGGTCGGCGACCGTGAGCTGCCGCCCTGGTCCGATGACCGCGGTGGCGAACCCGATGGAGGACACGTGCCCCTCCCCGACCTGGCGCAGGCTGACGGCGACGCGAAGTTGCCCGGTGCCGAGTTCGGTCTGGTCCGGGTGGGCCACCATCGACGGGTTGCAGAGGGCGGCGGCCTCGACGGCGTACTCGTGGCTGAAGTAGGCGCCGACCAGCAGCCGGCTGGTCGGCGAGAGGTCCCGGGCCCGCGCGGCCCGGTGCCGGACCAGGTCGTAGTGGTGGTGGAACGTGCCGGCCAGGTCGCGGTGCCGGGCGCCGAAGCGGTCGAAGGTGTCCCGCAGCAGCCGGCCGGTCTCCTCGTCGCCGAGGCGCGCGACCCGGTCGATGAGTGCCCGCGCGCGGGTGCGTACCACCGCGGCGTCCTCACCCGGGACGAAGAGCTTGATGATGACCCGGCGTGGGTCCGGGGTGAGGGTGACGTCCTGACGGACGGCCAGGCTCCGGGTCACGACCACCGCCGGGCGTGCTGCAGGGTGGAGATGAGCGCGAGGGTGGACTCGGCGCCCTGGTTGAGGTTGGGCCCGTGCGCGGTCAGCCCGTCGTAGCCACCGCCGGTCGCCGGATCCCACATCGGGGTGCCGAGGTCGTTGTCACCGAGGAACCACCCGACCGACTGTCGCACGCCGGCGTCCCACCCGGGGTCCCCGGTGACAGTGGCAGCGGTGGCGCAGGCGTCCGCGAAGGCGGCGACCTCGATCGGCTGCTGGTCGTGGTGCAGTCGTACGGCGCCGCGCCGCCACCCCCCTGCGGGTACGACCGACAACCGCCCGTCGCGGAGCTGGGTCTGGTGCAGCCAGGTCAACATCCGCAGGCCGTCGTAGAGAGGTGGACCACCCTCGCGAAGCTGGCTGGCGGCGATGACCACCTCTGCGAGGGCCGCGTTCGCGTAGGTCAGCTCCTGCCGTGGCCACGGCCACCGCGGGTCGGACCCGGCCGGGCCGACAGTGCTGGCCGCGTCCGCGAGCAGGGATGCCGCGGCGACGTGACCCGGGTGACGGCGGAGCACCTCGGCCGCGCCCAGACCGGCGAACGCCATCGCGTGCGGTGCCTTGGCGCGCCGGGTGGCACCCCGGCTGAACGCCACCAGCGCCTCCTCCCGTACCCAGGGCGCGGGGCTGCGGGCGACGGCGGTGCCCAGGCCCCACAGCGCCCGACCCCACCAGTCGCCGAGCCCTGGTTCGTCGGCCCAGCGCCGGTCGTGCCCGAGTCGGTTGTGGAACGCGCCGTCGGTGTCCTGCGCGTGGGTCAGGAACGCCAGGTAGCGCTCCGCGAGCCGGAGCAGCTCGTCGCTCGGCTCCGGCTCGCGGCTGACGACCACCAGGCCGCGAGCCACGTCGTCGGTGCAGTAGCCGTGCTCGCGGCGGACGATGGCGTGCCGGGCATGCTCGAACAGACCGGTGTCGTCACTCAGCCGAGCCAGGTGCGCGAAGCTCGGCGCGGGCGGCGTCACCCAGCGCTCACCCGTCGCGGTCCGGGGGTGTCCGGTGGTCGCCGTCACGCCGGCACGGGGCTAACGGTGGGCGAGCGGGCGGCCAGGAGCTCTTCGGCGAGGGTGCCGTAGCGGGCTGCCACCGCCGGCCAGCGCAGGTCCGCGGCCAGCGGGCGGACCCGCCCGGCCAACCGGGCGGCCAGGCCCGGCTCGGTCAGGACCCGCCGGATCGCCTTGGCCAGCGCCGCCGGGTTCTGATGGGGTACGACCAGACCGGGCCCACCGGTCAGCAGCTCGACGGCGTGCGGGAACGCCGTCGCCACGACGGGCACCCCGGCGGCCACCGCTTCGATGAGGACGCCGGAGGTGACCTGTTCGCGGGAGTCGTAGGGCAGGACGACCACGTCGGCGGAGCGGATCAGCCGACCCAGTGCCTCCTGGTCGTGGTAGATGTCCTGATAGTCGACGGCGTGCGCGACACCCAACTGGGCGCCGAGCTGGTGCAGCCCGGCCCGGTACGCCTCACCGTGGTGCTCGATCACCTTCGGGTGGGTCCGTCCGGCGACCGTGTAGGTCGGAGTCGGTTCCAGATCCTGCAACCGCGCGAGGGCCCGCAACGACCACTCGATGCCCTTGCCCGGGCCGATCAGTCCCCAGGTCAGCAGGTGCGGGCGGGCACGCCGGTCGACGGGCACACCGGCAAGCTCGGCGGCGCCGTGCGGGATGACCGTCACCTTGCCCGCTGGCACTGCGTACCCGACGAGCAGCCGGTCCCGGGCAGTGTCGGTCATCGTGACGACCGCCCCGGCGGTGGCCACGATCTGCTCCAGCAGGGATTTCTGCCGGGCGGAGGGCTGGCTGAGGACGGTGTGCAGGACCACGATGCTCGGCACGCTGAGGCGCCGCAGCAACGGCAGGACCTCCTCGCCGTCGGTGCCGGGGTAGATGCCGTACTCGTGCTGGACGATCGCCACGTCGTACGCGTTGAGGGCCGCCGCCGCGTCCCGCCAGCCGGCCGGGTCCCGCGCCGACCAGGTGTGCACGACCCCTGGGGTGGGCCGTTGGTCGTCGCCGTGATCGGTGACCCGGACGATGCCGCCGTGGGTGCCGTCGGCGGTGAGCTGGGCGGCGAGGGCGGCGTTGAACGTGGCCAGGCCGCACCGGGTCGGTGGGTGGGTGCTGAGGAAGCCGTAGCTGGGCATGAACGTCGTGCCTTCCGGTTGTCGGCCCACCACAGGAGTACGCGGTGAGCCTCACGCGGGAACGGCGCACGCCGGTCAGCGTGTGTGACCGGCGGAACGAAGAAGTGTGCGGCTCAGTCAGTTACGAACGAGCTGGTCGTAGACCGCGAGATAGTCGGTGACCATCCGGTCGGCGCTGAAGCGCTTCAAAGCCTGCGCCCGACATTCCGCCCGGTCGAGGTCGGCGGCCCGGGTGATCGCCTCGACGGCCTGGTCGACGGTGTGGACGAGGAGGCCCGTCACCCCTTCGTCGACCACCTCGGGCATGGATCCCCGTCGATAGGCGACGACCGGGGTGCCGCAGACCATCGATTCCACGACCGACAGCCCGAACGGCTCGTCGAAGGCGATCGGGTGCAGCAGCGCGGTGCTCTCGCCCAGCACCTCGGCACGCCGTTGCGGGCCCACCGACCCGAGGAAGACGACCTGGTCACCGTCGATGTGCGGTGCCACCTCTTCGGCGAAGTACCGCTCGTCCTGCACGATCCCGCAGATGGTCAGCGGCCGGCCGGCGCGGCGGGCGATCTCGATAGCGGTGTGGGTGCCCTTGTCCGGGTGGATCCGGCCGAAGGCGGCCAGCCCGGGGCCGGCCTTGTCGGTGAACGGCAGACCGCCGACGTCGACGCCGTGGTAGACCGTGGCAACGTAGTCGAGCTCCGGTGCCCGGTCGGCGTCGGAGATCGACACGTACGACGATCGGGCTCGGCCGTAGGCGGGCAGGATCCCCGCGCCGGAGAAGCCGTGCACCGTGGTCAGCAGCGGTGCCCGGCAGTGTTCCGCGAAGGCCAGCGGCAGCCAGTCCAGGTGGCTGTGCACCACGTCGAACTGCGCCGAGCGGG
>NZ_JAGPYA010000092.1:0-17999 GCF_018070245.1 Micromonospora sp. M61
CCCGCGCCTCGGGCACCAGCTCCCGCAGTCGCCGCGCCGCCCGGTCGATCGACTCGACCCGGTTGTGCAGGTAGAAGACCTGCCCGTCGCGGAGCAGCTCGCGGTGGATGGACGCCGCCACCTGCCGGTCGTCCTGCGCGCCGACGAAGGTGAGCACCGGGTGCCGCTCCTCCGGTGGGGTGGCGATGGTGGACATCTCCCGGATGCCGGTGATCGCCATCTCCAGGGTGCGCGGGATCGGGGTGGCCGACATGCTCAGCACGTCGACCGACGCGCGCAGCGTCTTCAGGTGCTCCTTGTGCTCGACACCGAAGCGCTGCTCCTCGTCGACGACCACCAGGCCCAACTGCTTGAACCGGGTCGCGGTCTGGAGCAGCCGGTGGGTGCCGATGACGATGTCGACAGTGCCGTCGGCGACCATCTCCAGCGTCCGCTCGGTCTCCTTCGGGGTCTGGAACCTCGACAGCTGCCGGATCTCCACCGGGAACTGGCTCATCCGCTCGGCGAACGTGTTGTAGTGCTGCTGCACCAGCAGCGTGGTCGGCACCAGCACCGCCACCTGCTTGCCGTCCTGCACGGCCTTGAACGCCGCCCGGACCGCGATCTCGGTCTTGCCGTAGCCGACGTCACCGCAGATCAGCCGGTCCATCGGGACGGTCTGCTCCATGTCCCGCTTGACCTCGTCGATCGCGGCGAGCTGGTCCGGCGTCTCCTGCCAGGGGAAGGCGTCCTCCAACTCCCGCTGCCAGGGGGTGTCCGGGCCGAACGAGTGGCCCTTGGACGCCTTGCGGGCGGCGTAGAGCTGGATGAGCTGCGCGGCGATCTCCCGCACCGCCTTACGGGCGCGGGCCTTGGACTTCTGCCAGTCCGAGCCGCCCATCTTGTGCAACGTCGGCTGCTCGCCGCCCACGTAACGGGAGAGCTGGTCGAGCTGGTCGGTGGGGACGAACAGGCGGTCGCCGGGCTGACCACGCTTGCTGGCCGCGTACTCGATCACCAGGTATTCGCGGCTGGCCCCGTTGACGGTGCGCTGCACCAGCTCGACGTAGCGGCCGATGCCGTGCTGCTCGTGCACCACGTGGTCGCCGGCCTTCAGCTCCAGCGGGTCGATGGTGTTGCGCCGCCGGCTCGGCATCTTGCGCATGTCCCGCGTCGAGGTGCCCCGACCGCCGGTCACGTCGTTGCCGGTCAACAGCACGAAACGGGACGCCTCGTCGACGAACCCGCTGCTCAGTGCACCGCAGGTGACCACCAGCTCGCCGGCGACCGGCGCGGTCGGCACGTCCTCGGTCAACCGGGCGCCCAGCCCGGCGTCGCGCAGCACCTCCACCGCCCGTTGGGCGGGGCCGTGGCCCTCGAAGACCAGCGCGATCGACCAGCCCTCGCCGGCCCAGCGCTTGAGGTCGTCGACCACTCGGCTGGTCTCGCCGTGGTAGAGCGGGGCCGGCTGGGCGGCGAGGGTCACAGCGATGGCGTCGTCCGGGGTGACCGCGGCCTGCTCCGGCGCGTCCTCCCAGGGCTGCCGCGTCTCGGTCGCCGTCTCCCCCTCGACAAGCCCGAACGGGGACAGCGTCCACCACGGCTGGCCGAGTTTGCCGGCTGTGGCGCGCACCTCGCCGAGAGTGCGGAAGGCGGCGGCGCCGACGTCCACCGGGGCCTGGCCGCCGACCGCAGCGGCGGCCCAGCTGGCCTGGAGAAACTCCTCCGAGGTACGCACCAGGTCGTGCGCCCGGGTGCGGATGCGCTCCGGGTCGCAGAGCAGCACGTGGGTGCCGGACGGCATCGCGTCCAGCAGCAGCTCCAACGAGTCGGGACCGACCAGCACCGGCGCCAGCGACTCCATCCCCTCCACCGGGATGCCCTCGGCCAGCTTGTCGAGGATCTCCGCCAACTCGGGGTGCTGCTCGGCCAGCGCGGCGGCCCGGTCACGGACCTCCGGGGTCAGCAGCAACTCCCGGCAGGGCGGTGCCCACAGCAGCGGAACCTGCTCGATGGTCCGCTGGTCGGCGACGGCGAAGGTGCGGATCTCCTCCACCTCGTCGCCCCAGAACTCGACCCGGGACGGGTGCTCGTCGGTGGGCGGGAAGACGTCCAGGATGCCGCCGCGCACGGCGAACTCGCCGCGCTTGGTGACCAGGTCGACCCGGGCGTACGCCATGTCGATCAGCCGGCGGGCGACCTCCTCCAGGTCGGCCTCCTCACCGGCGGCGAGCTGCACCGGCTCCAGATCGCCGAGCCCCTTGAGCTGCGGTTGGAGCAGCGAACGGACCGGAGCCACGACCACCCGCAGAGGCCCGGTGCTCCCGTGCGCGTCGGCAGCCTCCGGGTGCGCCAACCGGCGCAGCACGGCCAGCCGTCGGCCCACCGTGTCCGAGCGTGGCGACAGCCGCTCGTGCGGCAGCGTCTCCCAGGAGGGGAAGACCACCACCTGCTCCGCCGGCAGCAACCCACCCAGCGCGGCGGCCAGGTCGTCGGCCTCCCGGCTGGTGGCGGTCACCGCGAGCACGGGTCGCCCGGCCCCACCCCCGGTGCCGTCGGGGTCGGCCGCGACCGCGGCGACCGCGAACGGGCGCAACGCCGCAGGGGCGGTGATGTCGAGGCCGTCGACCTGGGCGGCACCGGAGCGCGCCAGGTCACGCGCCCGGGTCAGCCCGGGGTCGGCCAGGGCGGCGGAGAACAGACCGGTGAGCAAGGGAATCCTTCCCGGGGATCGACGCACACGACGGCGGCCCCTCGTCCAGCCGGACGGGGGGTGCACGACGACAAGCCTATCCCCGTCCACCGACACACACCCCCTTCCGCTCAGGTCCACGCCGCGCGGCGCGCGGCACCCCGCCCGCGCACCCCCTCGGCCCAGGTCCACGCCCCACACCCAAGCCCGCGCACGCCGCCTTCGCCCAGGTCAGCGCCCCACACCCCACGACCGCACCCCGCGCCGCGCACCCTCAGCCCAGGTCCGCACCACGCCCGCGCGGGCCCGTGAACCACCCCAAGATCCACGCAACTTCGGGGAAGTTGCTGCTTCCGGGGCGCGGGAGGCAGCACTTTCCCTGATGTTGTGCGGATCTTGGGGTGGGACCCCGAACCCGGCAGCCCGAGGCGGTCGGAAACGGGAGATAGATCTTGACCGGTGGGCTTCTGACATGATCGGGTTTCGGGGTGGATGAGCAGTGGCGGGCACAGTTCGACGCGGAGGTGAGCTTCGCCAACGGCGGCGGGCTGCGCACCGAGGGATTCCGGCTGGACATCCCCGGTCAGGAGATCAGCGACGACGACCTGGCGGCGTTGTTCGTCCGGCACCTTGGGTTGCTGATGGTCGCCGAGGTGCAGATCAGCGCGAAGACGATCATCGAAGAGCCGCACAAGGGCGGCCGGGGCGTTGCCGTTGACCGGCAAGCGCCCGCCCGCAGGCTGGTCGAGCTGAGCCACGTGATCAGCGACGGGATGATCACCCTGCCGGGCTGGCCGGGGCCGCGGATCACCGACTGGCTGACGTTCGCGGCATCCCGCGAGCGGTACGCGCCGGGCACCGAGTTCCACGTGGCGCGGATCGATCTGATCGCCAACACCGGCACGTACGTGGACACTCCCGCCCATCGCTGGGCGGGCGGCGACGACCTGACCGGGGTGTCGCTGGACAACCTCGCCGACCTGCCCGGGGTGGTGGTCCGGGTGCCGGCCGGCGTTCGGGCCGTGGACCGGTTGATGCTGGCCCCGTACGAGGTGGCCGGGCGCGCGGTCCTGCTGCACACCGGGTGGGATGCGCACTTCGGCACCGAGCGGTACGGCGCGCCGGAGGCGCCGTACCTGACCGGGGACGCCGCCCAGGCGCTGGTTGACGCGGGCGCGACCCTGGTCGGCATCGACTCGATCAACATCGACGACATGAGCCCGGCGGCCGGAGGTCAGCGCCCCGCGCACAGCGCGCTGCTCGCCGCCGGCATCCCGATCGTGGAGCACCTGACCGGCCTGGACGCGCTGCCCCCGACGGGGTTCCGGTTCACCGCGGCCCCACCGAGGGTGGCCGGCATGGGCACCTTCCCCGTCCGGGCCTTCGCCGTCGTCAACCCCTGATGCCACCCGCGGCGGCGGCAACGCGCGGCCGGCCGGTCAGTAGCGCACCGAGATCCTGCGCGCCACGGCGTCCACCCGGATCTCCCCGCCGTACGGGATGATCAACTGCGGGTCGGTGTGACCGAGGTCGACGTCGAAGACCACCACCGCGTCCGGGTTGTACGGCGCGAGCGCCCGGGTGATCGCCTCCCGCTGGGCGTCGCCCCACGCCTGCCGTTCCGGCACCGACAGGGGCTTGTTGAAGTCCCAGGCCTTGGGGCGACCGACGACGATGGCCGGGAAGGCGGCGAGCAGGCCCCGCTCTCCCATGTTCCGCACGATCCGGAACACCTCCTGTGCGCCGGGCATTTCCTGGGAAGTTTCGACGAGAAGCACTGACCCGTCCAGCTCGGCGGCGGTGGGCACCCGGTCGGTGGCCAGCAACCAGTGCAGGATCTCCAGGTTGCCGCCCCAGGTGCGCCCCCGCACCTCCCGCTGCGGGCCCTGCCAGCGCCAACCCGCGCCGGGCAGCATCTCCGGCTCGTGGGCCAGCGTCTCCGGCTCGGTCCACGGGTTCGGCCGGTCCCCCCAGTCATGGGCGGGCGTCAACTCGTACCAGTCGGTGGTGAACAGGGCCGCGCGCAGCGAGGCGAAGGTCAGCGGGTGCGGCGAGCCGGGCCGGCCGAGATGCACCAGCACCGACCCACCGTGGTAGGCGACGATGCCCAACCGGTAGAGGTGGTTGAGCACGTTGGTGTTGTCGGAGTAGCCGAAGTAGGGCTTGGGGTTGGCCCGCAGCACGTCATTGTCGAGGTGCGGGGTGACCGTGATCAGGTCGTCGCCGCCGACAGTGGCGAGCACCGCGGTGATGCTCGGGTCGGCGAAGGCTGCGGTCAGGTCGCGGGCCCGGTCGCGCGGGTCGGCCCCCAGGATCCGGGTGGTCGGATACTCCACCGGCTCCAGGCCGAGTTCCTCGCGCAGCCGGCGCAGCCCCAACTCGTACACGTGGGGGAAGACGGCTGGCAGGCCGGCGGAGGGTGAGACGACCGCGACCCGGTCGCCAGGCCGGGGTTTGGGCGGGTATTTCAGCGACACCATGATCGAACGCTAACGGTCCGGCCAACCGATTTCCGCCCTGCCGATTACAAAACCGGCCATAGGCTCGCAACGTGGACACCGCATCGCAGGGCCGAGACCGGGACTGGGCGCCGCGCAGCATCGGGTTGCTTCTCGGCACGCTGGTGCTCGCCAGCGCGTTCATCGCGGCCTACGTCGGCGCACTGCACCAGCCCACACCGCGCGACCTGCCGGTCGGCGTCGCCCTCGGCGACCAGCGCGCCCAGGCGACGCTCGACGCCGTGCGCGGTCAGACCAACATCATCAAATCCGTCGGGTACGACGACGCGAGCGCCGCCGAGCACGGGCTGCTCAGCCGCGCGGTGTACGCCGTGCTCAGCACCGGCCCCGACAACGGCCTGCTCCTCACCGTCGCGAGCGCCTCCGGCCCCTCCGCCACCAGCGCGATCAAGGAGGTGCTCACCACCGCCGCCACCCGCAGCGGCACCCCGCTACAGGTCGTCGACGAGGTGCCGGTCACCTCGGCCGACCCGCGCGGGGTGGTGCCCTTCTACCTGAACGTCGGCTACGTGCTCGGCGGCTACCTGGCCTCGACCGTGCTCGGGATATCCGCCGGCACCACCCCACGTACGGTACGGCGGGCCGGGCTGCGCATCGCCGCCCTGGCCGTCTACAGCGTGCTGCTCGGCATCGCCGGCGCGGTCGTGGTCGGACCGGTGCTGGACATCTGGCACCACGACGTACCGACGATCGCGGCGATCGGCGCGCTGGCCGTCTTCGCCGCCGCGATGTTCGCCAGCGCCATCCAGGGCTGGCTCGGCGTCGCGGGCACCGCGCTGGTCATCCTGCTTCTGGTGGTGCTCGGCAACCCCGGCTCCGGCGGCATCTACGCGCCCGAGTTCCTGCCCGGCGTGCTGCGCGGCATGCACCGGTGGAACATCCCCGGCCTCGCCAACGACCTGAGCAAGGCGGCGGTCTACTTCGACTGGCGGTCGGCCGGCTGGCCGGCCTTCGCCCTCGCGCTCTGGGCGGTGCTCGGCGGACTGGGTCTGCTCGGCGCGAGCCTCGTCCGCGGTCGCCGGGCCGTCACCTCCGACTCCGGTCCGACCCGCCGCGGCCCCGCTCCCGCCGACGACGGTGGTTGAGATCACGTCCGAAAACACCGTTCCAGGGGCACTGGATCGCCCGGGGGTCCTCCAGACATCCGGTGCACGCGGATACCATCCAGTGAGTCGGACAGCGCTGTCCTTCGTACCCACGTAAGGGAGCGCACCGTGACCGATCAGCATGAGCACGACGGCCCGGACGCCGCGCTGCGTGCCGACATCCGCCGGCTCGGCACCCTGCTCGGGCAGACCCTGGCCCGCCAGGAGGGTCGCCCACTGCTCGACCTCGTCGAGGAGATCCGCGCCCAGGTCCGCACCGACGCACCGGCGGCCGCCCAGCGCCTCGGCGGGCTCGACGTGACCACCGGCACCAAGCTTGCGCGCGCCTTCTCCACCTACTTCCACCTGGCCAACATCACCGAGCAGGTGCACCGCGCACGGGATCTGCGCCGCCGCCGGGCGGTGCAGGGCGGGTGGCTGGACCAGGCGGCCAAGATGATCGCCGAGCGCGGGGTGCCCGCCGAGGAGATCGCCAACGCGGCCCGCCGGTTGGCGGTCCGACCGGTCTTCACCGCGCACCCCACCGAGGCGGCCCGCCGCTCGATCCTGTCCAAGCTGCGGGCGATCGCCGACGAGTTGGACACCGAGACCGCCAACGCGATCCTCTACGGCGCCAGCGACGAGGGCCCCGCCAACCGCCGCCTGGCCGAGCTGCTGGACCTGATGTGGCAGACCGATGAGCTGCGACTCGACCGGCCGGACCCGACCGACGAGGCCCGCAACGCCATCTACTACCTGCGCGACCTGTACGCCGAGGCCGCCCCGCAGGTGCTCGACGACCTGGCCGACACGCTGCGCACCCTCGGTGTGGAGACCTCACCGACGGCCCGGCCGCTGAGCTTCGGCACCTGGATCGGCGGTGACCGCGACGGCAACCCGTTCGTCACCCCGGCGGTCACCCGTGAGGTGCTGACCATCCAGCACGAGCACGGCATCGCGGCCACCGAGAAGGCCATGGACCACCTGATCAACGAGGTCTCGGTCTCCCGCCGGCTGCGCGGGGTTTCCCTGGACCTCTCCGCCAGCCTCGCCGCCGACCTGGACGCACTGCCCGAGGTGGCGACGCGGTTCCGGCGGGTCAACGCGGAGGAGCCGTACCGGCTCAAGGCGCGCTGCGTGAAGGCGAAGCTCGCCAACACCAGGCAGAGGCTGCGCCAGGGCACCGGGCACGTGCCGGGTCGGGACTACCGGGGCTCCGCCGAGCTGATCGCCGACCTGGATCTGCTGCGCGCGTCGCTGGCCCGCAATTCCGGGCAGCTCACCGCCGTCGGCCGGCTGGCCTCCACCATCCGTACGGTGTCCGCGTTCGGCCTGCACCTGGCCACGATGGACGTCCGGGAGCACGCCGAGGCGCACCACGCGGTGCTCGCCCAGCTCTACGAGGCCGTCGGCGAGGTCTCCGACTATCCGGCGCTGACCCGCCTGGAGCGCACCAAGCTTCTCGCCGACGAGCTGACCGGTCGCCGGCCGCTGTCCACCCTCGACACGGCGCTGTCCGAGCCGGCCCGTAAGACGTTCGACGTGTTCAGCACCATCCGGGAGGCACAGGACCGGTTCGGCTCCGAGGTGATCGAGTCGTACATCATCTCGATGACCCTGGGTGTCGACGACGTGCTGGCCGCCGTGGTGCTGGCCCGGGAGGCCGGCCTGGTGGACGTGCACAGTGGGCGGGCCCGGGTCGGGTTCGTGCCGCTGCTGGAGACCCCGGCCGAGCTGAACGCCGGCGGTGAGCTCCTCGACGAGCTGCTGTCGCTGCCCGCGTACCGGGCGTTGGTGAGCGCCCGAGGCGACGTGCAGGAGGTCATGCTCGGCTATTCCGACTCCAACAAGGAAGCCGGGATCACCACCAGCCAGTGGTCGATCCACCGGGCGCAGCGCGCGCTGCGTGACGTGGCGGCCCGGCACGGAGTACACCTGCGGCTGTTCCACGGCCGGGGCGGCACGGTCGGTCGCGGCGGCGGGCCGACGCACGAGGCGATCCTGGCCCAGCCGTACGGGACGATGGACGGCGCGATCAAGGTGACCGAGCAGGGTGAGGTGATCTCCGACAAGTACACCCTGCCGTCACTGGCCCGGGAAAACCTGGAGCTCACCCTCGCGGCGGTGCTCCAGGCGACCCTGCTGCACACCGCACCGCGGCAGCCGGCCGAGATGTTGGAACGCTGGGACGCGACCATGGACGTGGTCTCCGAGTCCGCGTTCCGCTCCTACCGGTCGCTCGTCGAGGACCCGGACCTGCCGGCGTACTTCTGGGCGTCCACCCCCACCGAGCTGCTCGGCGCACTCAACATCGGCTCCCGGCCGGCGAAGCGCCCGAACACCGGCGCGGGCCTGTCCGGTCTGCGGGCCATCCCGTGGGTGTTCGGCTGGACGCAGACCCGGCAGATCGTGCCGGGTTGGTTCGGCGTCGGCTCCGGCCTGGCCGCCGCGCGTGAGGCCGGACTGGCTGACGTGCTGGCCGAGATGCACCGTAACTGGCACTTCTTCCGCACGTTCCTGTCGAACGTCGAGATGATGGTGACCAAGACCGACCTGAGCATCGCCCGTCGCTATGTCGAGACGCTGGTGCCGAAGAAGCTGCACCCGATCTTCGAGCAGATCGAGCAGGAGTACGAGCTGACCAAGCGGGAGCTGTTGGCGGTCACCGCCTCACCGGCCCTGCTGGAAAACTCGCCGGTGCTCCAGCGCACCCTGGCCGTCCGCGACACCTACCTGGAGCCGCTGCACCACCTCCAGGTGGCGCTGCTGCGGCAGTACCGGGAGTCCGGGGCTGCCGGGCGGGCGGTGGCCACCGCTCCGGGTGGCCGACGTGCGCCGAGCGACGGCACCGCCCTGGAGCGGGCGCTCCTCACGACGGTGAACGGCATCGCCGCCGGAATGCGCAACACCGGCTGATCGACCGAAGGAAATCAGGCCACCAACCCAGCCGCGTCGATCATGCAGTTGTGGTGCCCCGCAAAAGCCGCCAGAAAGGGCGAAGCAGGCACCACAACTTCATGATCGACCGGGTTGGGGGTGGGGATCGGGGGCAGGTCAGAAGTCGCCGCCGCCGAAATCGCCGCCGCCACCAAAGTCGCCGCCACCGAAATCGCCGCCCGCGTAGTCGCCGCCGCCGTAATCGCCGGCGCCCTGGTCGCCGCCGCCGCCCTGATCGCCGCCGCCGCCCTGATCGCCGCCGCCGCCCTGGTCGCCGCCGTCCCCGCCCTGTTCGACGCCGTCACCGAAGCCCTCCTGGTAGCCGGCGTCGTAGCCGTAGCCGGGATCGGCGAAGGCGGGCGAGAACAGCGCGTCGGCGATCAGGATGCCGCCGAGCACACCGGCGCCGGCACCCAGCGCCGTCTTCCACCAGGGCGTCGAATACCACCCCGCCGGCACCGGTCGACCCTGATAACGCCCACCCGGGTAGTAGTAGGGCGTTTCCCGGCCGGGCTGGGGGCCGGCCCGGAACGTCTGCCCCTGCACGTCGACCTCGCGCTCCTTGGTGAGCTGGCCCACACCACGGGCGGCGGCCAGCGCCGGCACCTCGGGGCCCGGGTCGATGCCCAACGCGGTACGCGCCGCCCGGATGTACGCGAGCCCTTCCAGGGCGGTCTCCCGAGCCAGCGTGAACTGGTGTGGCGTACGCGCCTGCTCCAGCTGTGAGCCGGCCGCGTTGTAGCGCTCACCGGCGTCGGCCAGCGCCTGGCGGACCGCCGGCTCTTCGCCCTGCAGGTTCATCAACTGGCCGCCGAGACGCTCGTACCACCGTTGCGCCTCCGCGCGGGCGTCGCCGAGCTCGGTACGCCTGCGGGCGCCGGCCTGAGCGCGGATGAGCGCTGCGGCGCCCAGTGCGCCGACCAGCACGACAGCGAGGCAGAGCACAAGTTCCATGTCATCGAACGTACCCCCGGGTGTCACGTCATATCCGTCTGGCAAGCTCCGGTGATGGACGTCTCGACGCTGCTTGTGGTGATCGTGTGCCTCGGCGCCGGCGGGGCGGTGGGCTGGCTCGCGGCCCGGTCCCGCTCGGCGGCCGACATCGCCCGCCTCGATGCCACCCTGGCCGCCACCCGAGAGGGTGAGGGCCGGCTGGAGCAGTCCATGCGGGCCTTGAGCTACGAGGCGACCGCGCAGTCCCAGGAGGCGGTGGCCCGCGCGGTCGCGCCGCTGCACGACTCCCTGCGCCGCTACGAGCAGCGGGTGGCCGAGCTGGAGCACGACCGGGTCGACGCGTACGCCGAGCTGCGCGAGCAGGTGCGCTCGATGAGCGCCGTCTCCAGTGAGCTGCGCACCGAGACCAAACAGTTGGTGGCGGCGCTGCGGGCACCACAGGTGCGGGGCCGCTGGGGCGAGCACCAGTTGCGCCGGATCGTCGAGGCGGCCGGGATGCTGGAGCACTGCGACTTCTCCGAGCAGGTCACCGCCGACAACGACGGGCAGGTTGTCCGCCCCGACCTGGTGGTCCGGCTGCACGGCGGCCGGTCGGTGGTGGTGGACGCCAAGGCACCGTTCGACGCGTACCTGACGGCCATGGAGTCCCGCGACGAACGCGGCCGGGATACCCACCTCGACGCGCACGCCCGCCACCTGCGCGGGCATGTCGACGCGCTGGCCGCCAAGTCGTACTGGTCGGCGTTCGACAACTCGCCCGACTTCGTGGTGCTGTTCGTCCCCGCCGACCCGTTCCTCGACGTCGCCCTCCAACGTGACCCGTCGCTGCTGGAGCACGCCTTCACCCGCAACGTGGTGCTGGCCACACCGGCCACACTGGTCGCCCTGCTCCGCACTGTGGCCTACTCGTGGCGGCAGGAGGCGCTGGCCCGCAACGCCCTCGCGGTGCACACCCTCGCCCGGGAGCTGTACGGGCGGCTCTCCACTCTGGGCGATCACGTCGGCAAGCTCGGGTCGTCGCTGGCCGGCGCCGTGACGGCGTACAACCGTGCGGTCGGCTCGTTGGAGGCGCGGGTGCTGGTCAGCGCCCGAAAGCTCGCCGAGCTGGGAGTGTCGGACGAGGAGTTGGCGACGCCCGCGCAGGTCGAGTTGGCGCCCCGGCAGCCGCAGGCGCCTGAGCTGGCCGACCCGGCCGACGAGGTCTCGGCCCGCTAGTCAGTCATGTGAGAGTGCGTCCGCCTCGCTGGGCACGTTCACCGCACCGGCCGTCGCCGTGAACTGATCCGTCCGCAACACCGAAGGAGCCCGTCCCCGAGTTCGGGGCGGGCTCCTTCGCGTCCGGAGGTGTCAGGTCGGGCGGGCGGCCGTCACGATGAACGGAGTGCCCTGCTGGCAGGTGGTCATCATGCCGGGCTCGGCCCGACCGGTGACCTCGACCCGCGCACCGGGCGTCAGCACGTCACGCGGACCGCCGACGAGCAGGTAGCCGTCGAGCAGCACGCAGTTGGGCTCCACGCCGCCCTGCACGGTGCCGGTCAGGGTGGTGGCACCCACACCCGGGGGCGTGCTGGGGCCGCCGGGCTTCGGTGGCTTCGGAGTCTTCGGGCCCGAGGGCGGGGTGGGGTCGACGGTCGGCGGCAGGACGGTCGGGTCGGGCGTGGGCTGGCTGGTCACCGGCTGCGCTCCCGTCGGGGTCGGGCTGGGTGTGCCGCCTCCGGTGCCCTGACTGCCGCAGGCACTCAGCGCCACGCAGACGGCCAGCACGGGAACGGCGAGCCGAAATGTCCTCATGGCTGATCTGACGTACGCCGGTCCGAGTTCGTTCCCGTGTTCAGCCGCGCGCCGCCGCGGCCTTCATGTCCCGCTTCAGCTCCTGCGGCAGCGAGAAGATCAGCCGCTCGTTGGCGGTGGTGATCTCCTCGACGTCGGCGAAGCCCCGTGCGGCGAGGTGGGTCAGCACGTCCTGGACCAGGTCGTCCGGCACGCTCGCGCCGGAGGTCAGACCGACCGTGGTGGCCCCCTCCAGCCAGGCGTCGTCGATCTCGTGGGCGAAGTCGACCAGGTGACCGGCACGGGCACCCGCGTCCACGGCGACCTCGACCAGGCGGACCGAGTTCGATGAGTTCGTCGAGCCGACGACGATCACCACGTCGCACTCGGGGGCGATCTCCTTGACGACGTGCTGCCGGTTGGAGGTGGCGTAGCAGATGTCGTCGCTGGGCGGCGACTGGAGCAGCGGCAACCGCTGCTTGAGCCGGGCGACCGTCTCCAGCGTCTCGTCGACCGACAGCGTGGTCTGGGACAGCCAGACCACCTTCTCCGGATCGCGGACGGTGACCTTGTCGGCGTCGTCCGGGCCGTCGACCAGCTGGATGTGCGCGGGGGCCTCACCGGCGGTGCCGATGACCTCTTCGTGCCCCTCGTGCCCGATGAGCAGGATGTCGTAGTCCTCGGCGGCGAACCGCTTCGCCTCGTGGTGCACCTTGGTGACCAGCGGACAGGTCGCGTCGATCGCCTTCAGCGAGCGCTGCTTCGCCTGCTCGTAGACCTCGGGAGCCACGCCGTGCGCGGAGAAGATGACGGTGGACCCCTCCGGCACCTCCTCGTTCTCCTCCACGAAGATCGCACCCTGGGCCTCCAGGGTCTGCACGACGTGCTTGTTGTGCACGATCTGCTTGCGCACGTAGATCGGGGCGCCGTAGAGCTTCAGCGCCTCCTCGACGGTCTGCACCGCACGGTCGACGCCAGCGCAGTAGCCGCGCGGCTTCGCCAGGAGCACGCGCTTGCCGGTCCGGGGAGTCGCCTCAGCCTCAGTCACCCGTCCATCGTACGTGCCGACTCCCCCACGGCCACCGGCCCACGACCCCCGGACTGACCCGGTGATCAAGAGGTTTGCGTCAGAAACGCGCCCGATGCTGACGCAAACTTCTTGATCACCGCGGGGGTCCGTAGGGTGGGCGGGTGACCGAGGGGGCGCGGAGCAGCGCGGAGGAGCCTTGGCCCGTGCGGGTGGTCAGCCAGAAGGTGGGGGCATGGATCGCCAAGCTGGGCTGGGTGTGGGTGGACGGGCAGGTGGCGCAGATCAGCCGCCGCCCCGGGGCCAGCACCGTCTTTCTCACCCTGCGTGACCCGTCGGCCGACCTGAGCCTGACCGTCACCACCAACCGCGACGTACTGGACGCCGGCGCGCCGGAGCTACGCGAGGGCGCCCGCGTGGTGCTGCACGCCAAGCCGGAGTTCTACGCCGCCCGGGGCACGCTGAGCCTGCGCGCCGACGAGATCCGCCAGGTGGGGCTCGGTGAGCTGCTGGCCCGGCTGGAGAAGCTCAAGAAGCTGCTCGCCGCCGAGGGGCTGTTCGACCGGTCCCGCAAGCGCCGGCTGCCGTTTCTGCCCGGCCGGATCGGGCTAATCACCGGTCGCGCGTCGGCGGCCGAGCGGGACGTGCTGACCAACGCACGGCGGCGCTGGCCGGCAGTGGAGTTCCGCACCGTCAACGTGGCCGTGCAGGGACCCGCCGCGGTGCCCGACATCGTCGCGGCGCTCAAGGTGCTCGACGCCGACGAGAGCATCGACGTGATCGTCATCGCCCGGGGCGGTGGCGGCATCGAGGACCTGCTCCCGTTCTCCGACGAGGCACTCTGCCGGGCCGTCTTCGCCTGCCGCACCCCGGTGGTCAGCGCCATCGGCCACGAGACCGACGCGCCACTGATCGACTACGTCGCCGACCTGCGGGCCTCCACCCCCACCGACGCGGCCAAGCGGATCGTCCCCGACCTCACCGAGGAGGTACGCCTCATCGGCCAGGCCCGCTCCCGGCTGCAACGGGCGGTCCGCAACCTCGTCGACCGGGAGACCCACCGCCTCGACCTGCTGCGCTCCCGGCCGGTGCTGGCCCGGCCCCAGGTGATGGTCGACCAGCGCGCCACCGAGCTGACCGCGATGCGGCAACGGGCCGGACGCTGCCTGGACCACCGGCTCGCCGCCGCCGACGACGAGCTGCGGCACACCCTCGCCCGGCTGCGCGCCCTCTCCCCCGCCGCCACCCTCGACCGGGGGTACGCCATCGTGCAGCGCGCCGACGGGCACGTGGTGCGGGCGGCGGCCGAGGTGGGCAAGGGCGACCCGCTGCGGGTACGGCTGGCCGAGGGCGAGCTGGCCGCCACCGTCGACGGCTGAGAGACCCCCGCCGGGTCGCGCACGCCATACGCGTGAGGGCTGCCTGTGTAGCAACCTGCCCACCGATGGGGACCGCCACCGAGCGTGACGGCCCCCATCGCCTTGTGGAGCTTCAACCGGTCAGGGTGATCACACCGGGCCGGCTGGCTGAGTCATCGCCGCATCGGCTCGCACCGCCATCCTCGGACATCGCCAGACACCTCGAATCGATCGAGCAGACCGAACGCATCTGCGGTGGCAGCACAAGCCGCTGTCCGCACCGCCGTGGCTTCCGTATCCACCACATTCATGCCGACCCAGATCAGGTGAACCGTATAGGCTGCCACGTCGACCCCCATCTCCGCGATGGCCGCCAACCCGATGGCGGCACCCTCCACAGCGGCCTGCGCCAGTTCGGGTTCCTCCTCAGGCTGAACAGATGTGCCGTCCAGCGAATCGACTGCCCAGACAACACCTGGTGGCACAGCCTGATCCTGGCTGATCTCCACCCTCACCTCGGCGAAAGCCGTCCGCCCAGCGGCCTGCCTGAGTAGCCGGAACTCCCCGTAACGTCGGTCCCCCATCACTCGACCGCATTCCGGAACAGCTGGAACACATCGCTGCTGAAGAAGTCCTCGTTTCCGTACCGGCCGGTGCCTCGGGTAATGTGCTGGAACCCGTGCGCTGCACCCTTGTCCATGATCTCGTTAGCTGCATCGTCACCGATCGATGTGAGATCAACCGAGCGAAGGCCCTGCAGGTCCCTTGCGGAGATCTTGTGCGACATCATGCTCAAGCCGTCCGCCCCCTTTTCCGTGAGCCGACTCATGTACTTGTCGGCCTGTGCTCGACTCGGGAACGTGTAGAGGCCAGGACCGAAGATATCCGTCAGTGAGTTGTGGCGGAACCCGGACGGCCAAGGCTCACCTCCACGGTCGAGGAGTCGGGCGACGTCGTCACGACCCTGCACGCTGAAGAAGGTCTTGCTCTCCTTGGCGCCCTTTGCCAATTTGCCGATCTTGCCGATCGGCGTGACGCCGGCGAGGGCCCAGCCGCAGGCGCTCTTCGAACCGTCGTCGCAACGCTTCGCGTCGCTGATCCCGGTGATCTCGCCGAACTTGCTGTTCGCGAGCCGGTTGCCGGCCTCCTCCTTGTCCTTCTTGTCGCCGCCGATGTTGGTGGCGGAGCCGTCCTGGAGGTCACCGCCGATCTGGTCGGCCGCCTTCAGCGCGTCCCCGGCCTTGTCGACCGCCTCCGAGCCGGCGATCTTGCCGCCGATCTCCTTGATGGCGTCGCCGAGATCGTCGAGCAGCGGGACGTGCCCGTCGTACTCCATGAAGCTGATCGGGTTGCCACCGGCCAGCGCGTACCGGTTCTGGGTCAGCGGGTCCAGCGCCAGGCCCAGGTCGGACAGCGAGTTGCTGAACATGTCCTCCTGGAGGAACCGGCCCACGTCCGGGCCGAACCGCCGGGCGCCCATGTCATAGCTGGCCGACCCGCCGGGCAGGGCCGACGGCGTGCTGGCCGACGACTTGGTGCCCGAGTCCTTGCGCTTGCCGGTGTACTGGTACGGGTTGACCGGCGACTGGTCGTTGGTGTCGCCGCTGCTCAGCGCCTCCGGGTCACTCTCCGGCGCGTCCGAGCCCCCGTACGCGTCGTAGCCGTAGGAGGCCTTCACCTTGCCGGCGTCGTCGATGAGTTGGGACACCGAACCCTTGGCGTCCTTGCCGTAGCTGTACCAGTCCTCCGAGCCGCTGACGTTGCTGCGGTCGGTCATCGACATCCGGCGGCCGTACGCGTCGTAGGAGAAGGTCTTGGTCCGCGGGTCGCTGCCCCCGGCCTGCTTCTCCTCCGTCACCTGGGTGCTCAGGCCCTGGTAGGTGAAGTCGGTGGTGCGGTCCTTGCCGGTGCCGGCGTGGTCCTCGACCTCCTTGCTGGTGCGGTCCAGGGCGTCGTAGGTGTAGTCGGTACGGTCGGTTGCCGTGCCGCCACCGCTGTACTGACGGACACCCGCGATGCGGTTGAGGTAGTCGTAGGCGTAGTCGGTGATCAGGTTCGCGGAGCCGCCCTGCCCGTCGCTGCGCGAGCAGTCGGCCTGGCTGCCGGCCGCCAGGGTCAGGCAGTCGGTGTTGCCGTCCTGGTCGTACCAGTACTTGCCGGTGGCCCCGCCGGTCGAGACCTCCTTGAGCTGGTCGGCGTCGTACTTCTTGGTGGTGGTCGTGCCGGTGTCGGCCACCTCGGTGGTCACGTTGCCGGCCCGGACCGCCGTGTTGCCGAGGAGGTTCGCCGGCTGGTCGAAGGTGTACGTGGCGACCTTGCCCTCGCGCTTCTGGTGCTTGACCAGCCGCCCGCGGGCGTCGTACTCGTAGGTGGCCAGGCAGGTGGCAGGGCCGACGCAGGTGGTCGCGCCGTCGCCCTCGGCCCGCTTGAGGACGAACCGGTCGCTGGTGCGGTGTCCGTCGACGTAGCGGTTGGCGCCGTCGTAGTAGGCGACGTCGTGCGACTCGGTCACCGTGCCGGTCGAGCTGGTCGTCTTCAGGGTGCGCAGCTTGCCGTTGTCGAAGAACGTCCAGTCCGTGGTCTGCTTCTTGGACCAGGCCGTCGAGTCCGCCGTGCAGCCGTCGCCGCCGCGGAAGAACTCCCGCTTCTTCTCCAGCCCGTCGCCCCAGAACGTGTTGACGATGCGCTGGTCACCCTTGCAGGCACTATCCGTGCCCAGGTCGAGCTGTGTGGCGAGCCAGTCGTTCTCGGCGTAGGTGAGCTTGTACGTGCGTGGCGCCTTGGTCTCGCCGCCGGCGTCCGTCTCCTCGCCGTTCTCGGCCCGCTCGGCGATGTTGCCGGCCAGGTCGTACTTGTAGGTGGCGAATCGCCAGTTGGTCTGGCCCTCCTTGCGGTGCCGGACCTTGGTGATCTCGTCGAAGGCGTCGTACGTCGACTGCGTCCGGACCGCCTTCTCCCCCGGGTCGGCGAGGCCGGCGGCATCCAGCGCCGCGACGAGGTTGTTCTGCGCGTCGTAGGTGTAGGTGCTCGCCTGCGCCTTGCGGTCGACGCGCCGTCGCTGCTGCCCGTCGTTGAAGTACTCCCACGTCATCCGGCGGTCGTCGTCGAGCTGCCCGGGCGAACCCTTCAGCTCGACCTGCCGCTCGAGCTGCCAGCCCTGCGGGGTGTAGTCGAAGTGGACCGTGGGATTCCGCGGATCCTTCGAGGTACGAATCCAACCCGGGTCGAAGTAGGTCATCCGGGTGCGGGCGTTGTCGGTCACCGACGCCGGGTCGGACTGGGTGACCGGCAGGCTGCTCCAGGACAAGTTGCCGTTGGCGTCGTACGACTGGTGCTGGTACTGCCGCTCGGTGCCGTCCTTGGCGTCGAACGGCAGCGCCACGCGGGTCTTCAGGTTGCGGGCGTCATAGCTGAACGAGGTCACGTACTGGGTCCACGGGCCGCTCGCACCGCCGGCATCCATGCCGCGAGGCGAGATCACCTGCGACTGGTTGCCGTTCTTGTCGTACTCGATCCGGGTGGTCGCCCAGCGACTGGTCGCGGCGTCGATCAGCTCTTTGACCAGGAATGGCTGATCGCGTTGGGTGTATTCGGTGGTGGTCCGGCGGACCCGGCCGGTGGCGATGCCCTGCTGCTGCTCCTCGACGTTGCCGTTGGCGTCGTACTTCGTGGTGGTGG
>NZ_JAGPYA010000093.1:0-16407 GCF_018070245.1 Micromonospora sp. M61
CCGGAGATCGTCATTACCGACACCGGTTCGTACAGCGACCTTGTCTTCGGGCTCTTCGCGATCTGCGGCTACCAGTTCTCCCCGCGGATCGCAGACATCTCCGACGCGCGGCTGTGGCGCCTGGACATGTCCAAGGACTACGGGCCGCTCCAGCCGGTCTCCCGCCAGCGCGTACAGGCCGAGCGGATCCACCAACACTGGGAGGACATGCTCCGGGTCGCCGGGTCCCTGCAGACCGGCAAGGTGCGAGCGTACGACCTGCTGCGGATGATGACGTCCGGCGACCGCATGACCGGCCTGGGCGACGCGTTCGCGCACTACGGCCGCATCTTCAAGACCCTCCACCTGCTCCAGTTCATCGACTCCGAGGCATACCGCCGCATGATCGGCGCCCAGCTGAACATCGGCGAGGGCCGCCACGCGCTGGCCCGGACATCTTCTTCGGACGGCTCGGTGAACTCCGCCACGCCTACCGAGAGGGCATGGAAGATCAACTCGGGGCCCTGGGCATGGCCCTGAACGCCGTCGTCTGGTGGAACACCCTCTACATGGACGCTGCCCTCAAGGAACTGGAAGCCAGCGGCCTGGCCATCTCACCGGAGATCCGTTCCCGGCTCTCCCCGCTGGTCCATGAGCACATCAACTTCCACGGCCGATACCCCATCATCCGCAGCCACAGTGACGGCTCGCTCCGAGCGCTGCGCGACCCACGCTCCGTAGAGGAGTAACAGCCGGCATGACCCGCCGGCAAAAGGGAAGGGGCGCAACTTCCGGGACTGGGCGCGCTCCATACCTGTGGACGAGCAGAGCCTCGTGCACCGGCGGTCGGCCGTCATCTCCGACACCCAGCACGCGATCCTGCAGGCCATCGTCGCCGGGGAGACCGACAAGTCGATCGCCTGCAAGCTGGGAATGAGCCGCCGCAGCGTGGCCGTCCATGTACGGTGCGCCTCCGAGGAGTTGGGCAGCCGCAGCCGCAGCCGCGGCCAGCTCGGCTACCTCATCGCCACGTCCGGGGTGCTCGACACCCCGGGCTGACTCGCCGCCCGGCCCTCGCCACGGGGCCGTCCACCCCGTGCGCCAACGGCGCCCGCAGCGGCCTGCCGCGCCCCGCCCAGGCGGCAGCCCTCATCTGCCGGGCGCCGGCCGCGCCTCCGCCCCTGCCCCCGCGTCCGCGCCGGCCGACTCCGTGGCGCCCGCCGCTGGCTCGGGGCGCGTGCGCGCGGCGCGCAGGGTCAGCGCGGCGGCGGCGACCATGCCCACCACCGCGATGCCCGCACCGGACAGGCGCAGCGCCCCGACCGCGCCGAGGCCGGCCACCAGTGGTCCGCCGAGCGCGGTGCCCAGGGGCACCGACAGCACCCGGACGGCAGAGCTCGCCGCGAGGGCCTGCGGCAGCAGCGCGCTGGGCGCCGAGCGCTGGAAGAGGGTGGTCGACAGCGACGAGTACGGCGGCCAGAGCAGCCCGGCCATCCCGAAGCAGACGACCGACACGGCCGTCGGGGCACCCAGGCCCAGGGGGAGCATCAGCGCGCCGAAACCGATGACGATGCCGATACCGCTCCAGGGAGCGGACGGAGGCATAGCGGGACCGGGCCAGCAGCATCGGGGTGGACGTGCCGTCCTCGGCGTCGTGTGTGAGGGCGCTGTGGCGGAGCCGGTGGAGGGTCCAGCCGTCCAGGTCCTCGATGTCTTCGGGTGAGGCGAGTGGGTTGGCGAGCAGCCGGGTGTTCTCCTCGAAGATCTCTTCGGCCCGGCGGTAGGAGAGCCGGGCCCTGCCGGTCTCCGGGCACACGTCGAGCGTCGGTGTCCCGGCCGGGGCCTTGCGGTCGGTGAGGAACAGGGGGCCGCGGGTACGACGGGCGATGAGCCGGGGCAGGAGCTGGGCGGTGCCGGACTGCCAGTGAATCCACTCTGTCGCCCCGCCCTTGGCGGTGATCTTCCCACGCTTGTCTTGCGGGTAGAGGTCTTCCACGTTCAGGCACAGCACCTCGTCGGCGCGGGCCGCGGACTCGTAGAACATTTTCCAGAACGTCTTCTCCCGCAGGGCGACGTCCAGGCGCCACAGGGCGGCGATCTGGTTCTCGGCCAGGGCCTTGGTGCGGTCGGGCGGTGCCGGCCGCCGCTCGATGCCGATCGTCGGGTCGCCTTCGATCCAGCCCTGGCGCTGCCACCAGCCGATCCGGTGAAGAGCACGAATCCGGGGCTGGTCAGCGTTCTCGCATTCGGGTCCACCACCAGCCGAACATCGCCAACTCGCTGTTGTCGGGATCGGGCAAGGTCCGGCGCTCGAGTTCCTTGTCGATGCGTGTGATCAGCCGGCCCAAGTCCCGTTGCGCTGCGGGAGGGAGACACCGCATTGCCCACTTGAGGTCGTCACGGGCGTCTCCCACCCCGGGCGACTCGAATGCGGAGGCGTCCAGGTAGCGTCCCGGCTGCCTGAGGGCTTGCTCGAGACGCGAGAGGGCATAAGCGACCGCGTTGGGCCACATCTCCTGGTCTTCGACCCGGCGGATCGCTGCACGCGTCCGCGCGGAGACCCCGCGGACTCTCAGGACCGAAGACTGCCATCGTGGCCGCCACCGCGCCGCGCGGACGGCTTTGGGACGCCTACGCGGCATCGTCCTTTCGGATCAGCATGGGGTCACCCTGTCACGGCTGGGGACGTTCGTGCGCCCTGTCGTGCTGACGCCCGACACCTCGACGTCCCGAAATTGCTGCAGCGGCAGCGGAGTTGGTGCCTCGATCCGCGTCTCACCCACGCAGATTGTCGTGTTGCTGACAATACGCACAGGCCCCTCTAGCATCGTGCCCCAATTGTAGGAACAAGTGTTCGCAGAAGGGGGCATGAATGCGGAAGATTCAATTTCTGACACGCTTACGAGAGACGGCGGTCCTGCTGTCTCTCGCGCTCACGGTAGGGCTGCTGGGTCTGCCGCCCTCGGCGGCGTCCGCTGCCGAGCAGGTCCGGGTGCCGCCGCCCGCATGCGCGGGCATGACGCCGCCGAGCGAGGACGGCATCTCGGTCGACGACGAGAACCACGCCGCCATCCGGCTCGAACTGCCGGCCTCCGACGAGGAAATTCCGGTCGACGAAGAGGGCAAGGTCGACCTCAGCGGCTTCCTGCACAAGCAGGCCACCATGGTCGACCTGTCGATCGGCAGCGACATGGTGACGACCGACTTCACCCTCGGCCCGCCCCCGGAGGGCGAGACGAACTGGTCGGCGTCATGGACATCGCGGTTCCGCCCGCCGCAGCTCGGCAAGACCCTGGTCTGCGTCCGCGCAGAGCGCGAACCCGGACGGTACGCCCGGATCCTGCGCGAGTTCACGTTCGTCGACAACATCGCGCCGAGCAACGTCACCGGGCTGAGCGTCGGCAACATCACGCACAACTCGGCCACGGCGAGCTGGAACGCGGCCACCGACAACTACGGCCTGGCCGGCTACGAGGTCCGGGTCGACGGCGGCCCGCCGATCCGCACCAACGTCGGCACCCGCTCGTACACCATGACGGGCCTGCCCCCCGAGAGCGAACACACCGTCTCCGTCGTCGCCGTCGACCTCGCGGGCAACAAGTCGGCCACACCCGCCACGAAGACCTTCCGCACCGCGGCGACTCCGCCCGACGCCGACCCCGAGCTGACGCTCGAGCCGGAAGAGGGCAGCGCCCTGGCCAAGTGGCAGCCTGACCCCAACGGTGACCACACCTACCGCGTCTCCCTCGACGGCCGGCTCTACGAAGAGTTCTCGATGGCGGAGTACTGCGTGGACGCCGCGGGCAACCCGGCGAATCCGTGCACGGCGCAGGACGTCATCGAGTTCACCATCGAGCCCCTCGAAGCGGCCACCTCGTACACGCTGCGGGTCGACGCGATACAGGAGGATGGCACGCCCTGGCGGGACTTCAGCGGTGGCTTCACCACCGACACCGTCGCCCCCGCGGTGCCCCAGGAAGTCACGCAGCAGACCTCCAGCGACAGCTCGCAGTGCGCCGCGCAAGGCGGCGACTTCTACATCGCGGAGAGCGTGCGCTCCAGCGTGACGGTGCCCGAGGGCAGCACCCAGGTCTTCCCCGGCTGCTACACCGCCGCGGACGCCAGCTGCGTCGAGGACCACATGCCGCCCGACGAGGACGAGAAGTTCGACTGCTCGGACGACGTCACCGAAATGCTCCACGACCTGGCATCGCCCGGAGGCGGACCGGCGCTTTCCCCGCTGAGCAGCTCCACCAGCGAGGTGAAGCCGCTGTACGATCCCGGCAACCCCATCCAGCCCGTCGTCTGGTGCCTGGAGAGCCGCGCCTGCACGCTGCTGCTGGCGCCGCCCGCCACGGCGGCGGCGACGGTCGCGACGTCGAGCGTCGTCGCCGCGGTCATCTACTGGATCGCGGTGATCGCCGGGGCGATCGTCGTCGGGGTCGCGCTGGGGCTGATCTGGGCCATCATCGACGCCAGTCCGATAGCCATCGGCGGCCTCCTGGAATATCCGATCGACTACACCGACGACTTCAACACCTATGACGACTGGGGCCTGGAAGAAGGGCAGTGGTACCACAGCCTCGCGGCCTACGCCCAAACCATCAAGACGACCAAGGACCTTACCGAGAAGTACGACCTGCCCTTCGCCTGGACCAGCGGGGACGACGCGGACCTGCGGGCCAACATCGACCAGGCGTGCGCGGCCCAGAAGCAGGCCAGCTCCAGCATCGCCCCCTGCGACGACAACATCGCGTTCTACGTCCCGGGCGGCCGGAACCACAAGTTCAGGCCGATGCAGGAAACCGGCAAGCACATCGTCGAGGCCATGGGTGACGGCCGCTGGCCGCAGCCTGCGGGCCGGGCCCAGTGGTTCGCCCCGGCGCGCAGCATCAACGGCCAGGCCGCGATGAACGCCGGCTACGACCGCAACTGGTACTACACCAACCCGAAGTTCGCGGGGAATGCATGCCTCCCACGGCCCGTGGTCGGTTCCGGGAAGACCTGCGACGAGTTCCCGTTCTGGGCGACGGACCAGGCGGTCGACCTGTCGGGCCTGACCGCGGACGTGCGCCACGTGCCGAGCACGGAGTCGCGGCCGCAGGGCAACGACATCAGCTCCTTCAGCAACAAGTGCAAGGTGGACGACGGAGAGCGGTACATCGTCCTGCCGATCAAGCCGTGGGTCGCGGCGAACGCCCCGAGCTTCGGCTTCCGCGTGAACGGCAGCGGCGCCAGCCTCTGCATGGAACCGTCGCTGTAGTGGCGCAGGGCCCGGGTCTCTTCCCGGGGCGCCACTGGTTGATCCGGGCCTGTGATTGATCGGGCCTGAGATTGATCGGACTGTGCGTGATGTCGGCCTTCGAGACCCGGCCCCGGGTCTCGAAGGCCGACCCCGTGCGGGGGAGAGGGCGGTGCGGATGCCGGTGCAGGAGTGCCCGCACGGGGCCCAGTTCAACCGACGACATCTCTTCTCGGGCCCGGCCCGTCTACGCTGCTCGGGGTATCTCCTACGCAGGGAGCGCTTGCCATGCTGGACGACATCTCCGTACTGCGTGCCGCGGCGGCGGACTACCGGGCGGCGGCGACCGCCGCGGGCCTGCCCTGGGACGACCCCGCCGTTCCACCGGAGCCACAGGCCCCGCCGGAGCTGGTCCACCGCGTGTTCGACGTGGACCACGTCGCCGACCAGCTCACCTGGCTCCACGGCCAGGGATGGCAGGAGCGCCGGCTGCTGCCGAACGGAGGATGGCTGCTCCCCTGGCCGACCGACGCGGACAAGGCGAACGAGGCGCTCGACAACCTGTCGCTGTCGATCGGCGTGCCGTTCCCCTGGCGGCATCAACTGCCGCTCTTCCACTTCGAGTTCCTCGTCTACACCTTCGTCCTGGCAGGAAAGCACGAAGGCGAGATCTGGCGGTACGAGACCGCCCCGGACGCCTGGGACGCCGTACGCGCGGCCCCGAGCCTCGCGGCCCTGTTCACCGAGTGGACCAAGGGGCTCGAAGCCGGCGTGGTCTACCTCAACGACCTCGACGGCTGCCTCGCCGTAGGCGAACGCGGCCGCCGCGCCGTCCACGCGCTCCTCGACCACACCCCTGCCCTCGACCCGCTCGCTTTCCCCGTCTCCATGCCGGAACAACCGCTGCTGCGGCAGCGGCAGGCCGAGTACGGCGTCGACATGAGCCGCGTCAGCCAGGAACGGGGCTTCGAGAGCTTCGAGGCACTGAACGAGGAGATCGACGCGGTACGCGCCGGCCTCGGACTTTGAACCGCTCCGGATCGACGGAAGCCCAATACGTCGGCTACGGCCCACCTCGGGCCGGCCCGTAGCCGCAATTACGGGCCGGCCCTTGTCCGGCGGGTCCGTTCACAGCTCCCGCCGCGACGGTGTCCTCATCTTCGCGGTCCTCCTCCGGACCGCGGAGAACCTCACGGACTACCCCCGGCCAGTCCTGCGGCGGCGCGTCCACCACACCAGGGCGCCACCGGCGGCGATGCCTGCGATTGTGCCCCGAAGTCCTAGCTCAGACACCAGCCGCAAAGTAGGTGGTCAGGACTTCGCGGCGGCGGTCTTCTTCGGCTGGCGGGGCACGGTCTTGGTCTTGTCGAGGTGCCCGTACACCGTGGAACGGGGCACGTTGAACATGTCGGCGATCTGCTGGACGGTCTTCTCCCGGGCGTCGTAGAGCTGCTGGGCGAGCTCGGCCTGGTCGGCTGTGAGCTTCGGTCGGCGCCCGCCGACCCGGCCGCGGGCCCGCGCGGAGGCGAGCCCGTCGTTCGTGTTCGCCACGATCAGCTCTCTCTGGAGCTCCGCGAGCACGCTGAGCATCCCGAACATGGCCCGGCCCTCCATGGTGGCGGTGTCGATGCCCTGTTCGATGACATGCAGCCCGATCCCGCGCTCGCGCAGCTCGGCGCCGAGGGTCACCAGGTGCAGCACTGAGCGGGAGAGCCGGTCGAACCGGGTGACCTTCAACGTGTCGCCCTCGCGCATCAGCTGCATGACGAGATCGAGCTTGGGGCGGGAGGCTTTTGCGCCGCTGGCGACGTCGATGTGGATGTTGTCGCGGTCGACGCCGTTGCGGAGAAGCGCGTCGATCTGGTGGTCGGGGTTCTGGTCGGCCGTTGAAGTGCGGCAGTAGCCAAGGAGCATTGTCGGAAACTACCCTGCCGACCGTTCACCGACGTTGATTTCCGACGCGAGTTGTCGACAGTGCCCACCTGCGAGTTCTCGATCACGCGCGTGAGTGTCGGCAGACGGTCGTTTGCCGACACTCGGCACGGCGGGCGCAAACCCTTGGGACGTTCGTGATCATTCCTTAGCGTTCAATCCAGCAGCATTACCGGCGGGACCCCCTCTACTACAGTCGCAGTGCCACTGTGCACAGCGGAGTTGTTCCGACATTCCCACTTGAGGAGGCCAGAAAGGCCTTCGTATTGGCATTCTGCGCCTTGATGCAAAGAATCCCTGCTTTGGGTGCGCGGCAAGAGAAGCCGATCGCGCATCTAACTGGAGTAGAGTAGCCCGCTCGACCCCGAACCTCGCGGTAGGCGGACTGGCTGAAGGAGACGCTCGCCGCTGCTCGTCGTCGACCACCGGCCGCAGCGCGGCCATCGGGTGCCGACCAGGCGACAAAGTGGGGGTAGGTGGCGTCGGTCTTGTCCTGACCAGTCGTGAAGATCCGGGCGCCGGCCGACAGCTTCGGCGGCACATCGACGATCTGCTCGCCGGCAGCAAGCAGCCGCATCGTGATGTGGTTGCCGATCCCGATGTAGCCCTCGACCGCCGGCTGGATCCGATTGACGTAATCGTTACTCAGGCACACGAGTCGATCAGCGGCGTACACACGCAAATGCCGCCGGTAACGCTCGATCGTGGCTGTTATTAAGATCGAGGTAGAGCGGACAGGGTGGGACCCAGTTCGTCAACCAGTGCCTGTAACCGGTCGGCATCGCACGGTACGTCGATACTGCGCGACCGGTTGCCGTCAGAACAGTAGAAGCGCGTCGAACTGCGGCCCTTCGGCCTTGCTGGCGATGACATCTCGCCTGCCGCTCCTCAGGCGGCGGCATCCTCTGCAGCCCTGCCGCTGGATTCGGGCTGAGACAGTCGTCTCCCACTGCTTCGACCCGCAGCAGGGGCAGTGCCACCGGCAGCGGTCGCCGGACCCTGGGCGGAGCCGATCAGGCCCCCGGTCAGGGTGGTCCAGGTTCGCCAGAAAGGTGGTCGCGATCTCGGGATGCAGGTCGCCCAGCGATCCACCGGGCGAAGGCTCCTGGCGGGACGCGGTGCGCCGGCGGATGCCGCACGGCTGGCAGCCGCGCCCGGAGGTGCGGGTGACGACGGGTGCCACCCACTCGTGCGCACAGTCTGGGCATCGCCAAAGCACCCGGATGGTCGACCCGCGAGCCAGGTCGAGCAGCTCGATGTCGCGGGCCTTGTCGACGTCGAGGATGCGCACGGCCTGGGTGAGCAACTCGGGAGCGACGTCGCGGACCCGGAGTTCGGCCCGGCTCAGACGAGTCTGGTAGGAGCGTTCCCGCCGAGAGCACGCTGGGCAGCCGGTTTTGCGCTGGGCCCGGTCGGCCACTCGGGTACGCCAGACGTGCCGGCAGGTCCCGCACTGCCAGACGCACCGGTCCGCGGAACCGGGAAGCAGCCACTGTGCGCCCATCTCCGGGCGCGTCAAGTTCTCGACCAGTTCGCTCGCCAGTTCGGGAAACAAGATGGCCAGGCTTTCGCCGGGTGGTGTGGTCTGGAACGTCTTCCACTCCTCGCGTGCTGCGGCGAGGCCTGCGGCGATCCGGTCGACGGACAGGGGCGGGCACGCCACGGACTGCGACCGCAGCCACTCCGCGAGGACCAGAAACCACTCTGTCGCGTCCTTGCTGCCCGCGACCACGGTCTCCCCCGGAACCGGCGGCGTGCCGGGCTGCCGAACCCGTACATAGCGCACGCCCAGCTTGGCCATGACCTCCGATTTGCGCAGGTCCCGGGCGTGAGCGGCAGTGCCGGCGTGCCACTGGGCCGGGTCCAGGTCGATGTAGATTTCGGCCGAGGGCAGGAAAAGGTCCAGCCGCTCCGCCGAGCGCCGGCCGCCGTCGAGGCGGACGTCGACCTCCACCTCGTCGCCCGTCGCGGCCGCCAGCAGGTGGGCGAGCTCTAGTTCGAGGAGGCTTCGGCCGCGGCGGCGGCACAGGCCGCAGCCGTAGTCCGGTGATTTCGCGCGATCGCGCACGTGCGCCTGGAATAGCGCACCGCACCGGCAGCGCCAAGAGCAGAGGGCGCCGGCGCGCGGGTACAGCGTCGCCGGTCCGTGCCCGGGCCAGGAGAGGTTCGCCACGAAGGACGAGGCGACCTCCGGCATGAGCGTGGCGAGCGACTTCTTGTCGGGGGCGACCCGACTGGCGACGCCCCGAGCCAGGTACGCGCATGCAGCACAGAGCAGCCGGGTCGCGTGAGTGACGACGGAGCGTTCGAAGTGCCGGGAACACTCTGGGCAGCGCCAGACGCAGAGGTCGTTGGTCCCTGCGGTGAAGCTCTGCGGGTCCCGACCAGGGTGAGACTTGTTGGCGACGAACGTGACGGCCTGCTCCGGATGCGTGTTGCTGAACGAAGCGGCTTCGCCGGGGTCCCGCAGCATCTCGCCCGCCCGACGGCGCCCGCAGGGCGGGCAACCGCGGCCAGCGGTCCGATTCGTCACGGTGGACACCCACTCGTGCCCACAGTGGCCGCAGCGCCATAAGCATCGGTCGACCGAGTTCGGACGGAGGAGGGCGGGGCCGCGCTCGGGACGCCGCTGATTGGCGACGAACTGGGCCGCGATCTCGGGGTACAGGTCAGCGAGCGATCGGCCGGGCTGCGCTGCTCCGCCCATCAACGCGGCGCATCGAGGGCAGGGCCGGCCGGCACCGACCACGTACAACACCGTCTGCTCCCACTCGTGATCGCAGGCGCTGCACCGCCATCGGCACCGATCAGTCGCGGATTTCGGCAGGGAGTCGGGGGTGCGGTGCGGATGGGTGAGGTTGCGGACGAACATCTCGGCGACCGTGGGGTGGGTAGTGCGCAGCGGTGCGGTGGTCGGCGGCCGACGGTTCGCGGCCCGGCATCGTGGGCAGACGCTCCCGGCGACCCGGAGCCGGACTCTCGTGTGCCAGGTGTTGCCGCAGGCGCAGCGCCACCAGGCCACCTTGTCGGAGCGGACGCTCACCTCTGCCACCGGCGCCTGCTCGGCCGGGTCCTCCCAGCGCAGGAAAAACTCGACGATCTCCGGGCACGCGTCGCCGACCCGGTTGGCCACTCGCCGGGAGTTGGCCTCGGACCGGCGCTTGCCCGCGCACGGCTTGCAACCGCCGCCCCCAGACCCGGTCCGCCGCGAGATCGGGGCTACCCCAGGAGTGGCCGCAGGCCGAGCAGCGCCAGCGGGCCTCAGCCGAGGACTGGGCGCTGATCGTCTCGGGTGTGGCGGTGGGATAGGTGATGCACTCCAGCCACTCCGTGGCCAGCTCAGGCATGACTTCGGCCAGGCTGCGGCCCGGCTCCGGCGTGTCGGCCTTGCGCCGCAGACGGCTCCGGCAACCCTTGCAACCGGGTGCCGCTCGCATCCGCACCGCAGCGGCCTGCCACCACTCAAGCCCGCAGGTCGCGCACCTCCATCGGGCCTCGCGGTTCGAGCCTCGGGGGAGGTCGCCCAAAGCCCCCATCCAACCCTTAACCTCGAGCAGTTCCGGCAGGAGATCTGGATGGACGCTCGCTAGTGTCTCCCGGGTCTTGGCGGCCACGCCCGCATCATGGCAACCGAGTACGACACCTTCCGAATGCCGCAGCGGCAGATGCCGCTCCGCTGCCGCAGACTCAGCAGCCGGTCGAGGGGCTCCGGCGCGGTCAAGGTTAGCGGTGACGGCTTCAAGCACCGCCCACGTCATCGTGGGGGAGACAGCACCCAGCAGGGGAAAGATCCGCAACAACGTAACCCTGGCGTTCAACTAGCCAGCAAGAAAGGATCGCGGACGTGCTGATCACTCCGTTGCCCGGCGTCCGCGGGAACAGCCTCCGCCAGTCGCTCGCTAACCTGCACCAGGCCGTCGCCAACATCCGGGGCGGTGCCACCCACCCAGCGATGCATCGAGTCTCCTCCTACCTTGACTGGGCAAACGAGGTTCGACGCCAGCTCCGCATCCAGATCAGCGCCGCGAGCCTCAACGCGCTCGTCCCGCCCGACCGACACCAGCTCCTCGTGTCGCCGGCCGGCAGGTCACCATGATCACCTACGACACCGGCATGGCGATGCGCGCGAAGGCGGCCGACCTCGAGGTGGTGAAGCTGGAGCAGGAGCGGGGCGAGGAACCAAAGGCTGCTTAATGCCGAACGATGACGAGCCGTCGGCGGATGCGCCGGACCACCCAGCTTTGTGGTGTTCGAGGTGGCCACAGCGCGGCCGTTGTAGCGCAGCTGCGCTACAACGGCGGCCGCAGCTCGCCGAGATCCGGGTGGCGGTGCGGATCGTGCAGGGGTCGGGGCTACCCAGGTAGCTGTTCCCACCCGTCGGCCGCCCTGAGCACGCCGACGGGCAGCCCGTCCGTCACCTTGGGGCGCTGGCCGACCAACCTTTCCGGCAGACGAACCTCCGCCTTGACGTCCGCCCTCTGCTCGTCGAACGACAGGTGCACGGTGGCTGTGACTCCGCGTGGGCGGTCGCGGAAGTACACATCCAACCCGTTCGACCCGTCCGACGTCGGCGAGCAGATGGCCTCGACCTCGGCGCCGGTCGATTCGGCGGAAGAATCCGGGTCATGAGCCGACCCCCGGGGAACGCGCTGACGTTTGTGCTCGGCGGAGCGGTGGCGACCACCGTCGGCATGGTGATCGGCGGGGTGTGGTTGCTGACCGGGCGGTCGTTGACGAGCCGACCCAACACCGGCGGACGGCGTGCCGCCACGATCGCAGTCCGGGCGGTGTTACTGACCGCTGTCTACTGGGCGCTGCTCAGGTCTGGTGTCGTCTTCGGGGTGGGCCTGGTCGCGGGCTTGCTGTGTGGTGCCGCCGGCTGGTGGGCGTTCTTCGCCTGGTCGGTCACCAGGTCGGCCCCGGCGTCAGGGCCTGGTTCCCGCGTCCTTCTCGGCCGAGGCGGATAGCAACCTGGCGCGCATCTCCGCTCGGCGTTTTTCCCGCCGCTGCTCCCAGTTCGGGTCGCAAACCCGGCAGCAGCACGGCGGATCCCACAGCGCCACCTTCCGGCGATGCCGCTCCGCCGTCGCCGCCTTCCGTTCCTCGGTTAGCGGACAGCCGGCCCGTTCCAGGTAGGCGAGTGCGGCCCGCTCCCACGTTCGGTCTTCGTCGATGCCGGGGACCTTGCCCCACAGCTCCATCTCACCCAGAAAGCCGTTGCAGCCCGAACAGAGCAGACCCCGAATGCACTTCCCGCACGTGTTGTGATGGTCCGGGCAGCAGATGTGGTCGTGGTCGATGTAGAGGGGTATCGCCGCAGCCCCTCGCAAATTTCCTCGCCCGCAGATGCCGCACACCCCGTCCTGGATGTTACGGAGCTGCCGGTACCAGTCCGCAGTGATCCGGTGTCGGCCGAGGGCCTTCGTCGGTAGGCCGAGGGCGCAAACCTGCCACGGATCGCGGTCCACGACGACCAGCGGCCAAGCCCGACCAGTGGTCCTCATTCGTCGCCAGACCGTGGCAGGAGAAGCTTGCAACGCAGCCCGACCAACATCGTCGCCTCCGCTTCCAACGCGGCCTGCATATCCTGCCGGCACGCTGCTAGGTGCGATAACGTCGTGGTCTTCCTCGCTTCTCGCGCCAGCGATAATAATCCCACCCACCGATAAGCTGATCCATCAGGTCCTTCCCGGCCCCGGTTACCCCTGCCACCATCACGTGGAGCACCTTGGCGAGGTTGGCCGCCACGTAGCCGCCCTAGATGTCCTGGCCGAGGGCCACGACGAGCGGATGCCGCTCCCGCCGCACCTTGGGGGAGCGCAACACATCCCCGACGGCGACGATCTCTCGTTCGCTATTCCGGATCTCCACCCCCAATAGCCGGGGATCGGGGCGAGGAGCCGCACCTGCGACGACCCGACGGCGTACGCAATGTTCTTGTCCAGCTTGGTGACGGCCTCGACCTTCACCTTCGGGCCGAGGACCACCACGTAGCGGGTGAAGGTCGGGACGCGCTGGAAGCCCGCTCGGCGCGAGGATTCGACCTCGCGCCTGAGTAAGCAGGAGGCAAGGGTGCAGCGGTCCTCTAGTCACGAATGCCCGATCAGCCGCAGCGGAGGGGTGAACAGTCCATTCCCGTCACGCAGCGTAGGGGGACAGGATCCCAAGCGAGCCACGGGTGCCCTCGCCGTGGCTCAAGTACGTGAGAGGGCTCAGAAGATGGCTCAAGTTGCTGGGAATGGCTCAGGATGAATGAGAAAGGACAGCTGCGATCGCTCACCCAGCAGTGGCTGCAGGACCTTCGATAATGCACATTATGTAAAGCTGCGTTATCTGACGGCCCCCTCGACCACCGATGGGCACTCTCAGTCGCGCGTCAGCCCCGGCGGACACGCGTCCTCGTCGGGTCGCACGCGGCGGGCACTGACCAGCGGGTTGCGTTGCAGACCGGCGATGACAGCGGCGCTGCCGCCGACGTCGGTCCAGGTGTCGTCCCACAGGGCGGAGACGAGCCAGGAGTGATCCGCCGGGAAGAACAGGTCGGGCAGCGGACCGTCACCGCGCATGTGACCGGTCCGCCAGGTGAGTGCCTGCTCGGGTCCCGCTTCGACCAGGACGTAGGGCCAACCCCAGTAGAGCGACACCCTCGGGGCACGCGGAAAGACGACGTCGTGCGCGCCGGTGTCGAGGTAGCCCAGCCACCAGGGCTGCTCCGCGGTACGTGCCGCCAGCTCGCGGACCACGGCCTGTTCGTGGGCGTCCACACCGACACCCTCGGGCGGGTGGAAGGTGGCGTACGCGTCGAACACCTCCGGGATCGCGGTGGTGATCGCGAGGCCCTGTGTGGTGTGACCGGCGAGCCAGGCGACGTCGCTGGCCGTGCCGATCCGCCAGTTCCGTCCGTCCTTGTGGACGTCCAGGGGTTGTGTCGAGGCGCCGTCAGCGTGAGGGCGTCCAGCCACGACGGTGGGCGATGCTGAGGGAGCCCACCCGGGTTCGCCGTCCGGCCGCCACTGGTGCCCCTCGGGGCAGACCACATCGACGGGGTGGACCGGGTCCCGGTAGACGGTGGGCGTGCCGGGTCGACCACAGGCGGGGCAGGTGGCGACGGGCGACGTCATGCCGCGCACGATACGTGCTTTTCAGCAGCGCCACTGACCTGCGACGCTGGGGCGAGCCGATGTGTCGCTGGGTGCCTGTAGAGCTGCCCCATCCGTGGGGTGCGCCGACCACCGGCCGCCTGAACCGCCCGCATCGGCGCAGGGCGCGCCGACCACCGGCGTGCAGCGTGCAGGGACCGGCGCACCCTCACCGCTGGTCACCTCTACCCGCAGGGTGATGGTGTTTGCCGGGACGTCGTCGGCTTTGAAGAACCATCACACTTGGTCCGCGCGCCGGGGATCACCCGCCCCATACGTGGGGCAGCTCTACAGGCACCTGAGGAGACAGCGGCGCCTCCCGTGCGGACCGGGTCCGCTCCCCCTCTCCCCACGCTTCCCCGCAACGCGAAAATGCTGCATAATATCCCTTATGCATGACAAACAGGACGAATCGCTCATGGTGCTGATCGAGGAGTTCCTGACCGCCCGAGCGACCCGCAAGCCCTCCCCCCACACCCTCGCCGCGTACCGTCGGGATCTGCACGCGGTCGCGGCGCTGGTCGCCGAGGACGCTGCCACTCCCCTCCCCCTGGGCGCGCTGTCGATCACCGATCTCTCCCCCAGGGTGATGCGTGCGGCCTTCGCGCGGTTCGCCGCGCCCCGCGCGCCCGCGTCGGTGCACCGGGCCTGGTCCACCTGGAACAGTTTCTTCACGTTCCTGGTGGCCGACGGGATCGTGGCCGGCAACCCGATGCCGGCGGTCGGGCGACCTCGGGCGCTACTCCCCCAGCCGAAGCCGCTTCGGGGGGCGGACACTCCCGAGGTGCTGCTCGCGTCCGCGGCGCGCGACGAGGGTCGGCAGCGCGACCCGTGGCCGGAGCGGGACGTCGCGGTGTTGGCGGTGGCGCTCTGCGCGGGGCTGCGCCTGTCGGAGCTGCTGGCGCTACGGGTCGGCTCGCTGGGTGGTCGACCGGGTGAGCGGCGGATCGAGGTGCTCGGGAAGGGTGGGCGGCCCCGGGTGGTGCCGATCGAGGCGGATCTGGACCGGGTGCTGGTGGACTACCTGGACAGTCGGGCGCGGCGCTTCGGTTCGCGGTCGGTGCGCCCCGACTCGGCGTTGCTGGTGGATCGGCGTGGTGAGCCGTTGCGCCGGGGTGGGCTGCAGTATCTCGTCGAGTCGTGTTTTCGGCGGGCGGGTATCGGTGACCGGGTGCCGCGGGGTGCGCGGTTGCACGCGTTGCGGCACACGTTCGCGACCCGGTTGGCCGAGGATGGGGCGAGCGCCGCGGAGATCATGCGTTTGTTGGGGCACGCGTCGTTGGCGTCGTCGCAGACGTACATCGAGGTGACGGCTGGGCAGCAGCGCGACGCGGTGCGCGCGAACCGGACCAACCGGGCGCTGGCGGGTCTGGTGCCGGTGAACCAGGAGTGAGCGCGGTCAGTGTGCCCGGTCGCTGTCGTTGGCGGTGGTGGGCAGCGGGCCGAGGACCGCGTTGATGATGTGGATGCGTGTGTCGGTGGCCTGGTAGTCGGCGCAGACGGCGTCGGCACGGTCGGCCAGACGGACGGTGGGGCCGTTGCGGGTGATGGCGACGGTGGTGCCGTCGAGGGTGGTGGCGGTGCCGCTGTTCGCCAGTTCGCCGATCGGGTGGGTTCCCTGGATCAGGTGTGCCTTCAGCAGGGTGCGCAGCTGGTCGGTGTGGCGGGTCATCAGGTCGTCCCAGTTGTCCTCGGAGAACTTGGCGGCGAAGGCGTCGTCGGAGGGGGCGAGGATGGTGACGCCGGTGCCGGTGGGCAGGTCGGTGAGGACTCCGCTGGTACGCACTGCCGCTTCGAAGGTGGTGAGGGTGGGGATCCACCGGAGCGCCTGGTCGACGGGCTGACTGGCGAGGAAGGTCGGGTTTCCGGGGTCGGTGCCGGTGGGCAGGGCGGCGCAGAGGGGTCCGGTGACCTGGGGTGCGTTGGCCGGTGGTGCGGCGTCGGTGCGGGGAGTCGCGGGGCTGCTGGTGCAGGCGGCGAGCAGCAGTGTCGGCGCGAGGAGCCCGAGGGTGAGCAGTCGGGGGCGTCGCGGTGGGGTGGCGGGTTGCGACACGGCGGCCTCCACGGTTTCGGGTGGGTGGGGATGTGCCGGCGGCGCGGTGGTAGTCGAGGAAC
>NZ_JAGPYA010000094.1:0-15930 GCF_018070245.1 Micromonospora sp. M61
GTGAAGCCGCGCTCGGCGTACGCGGCCGTGACGGCTGCGGCGACCTCGTCGGCTCGGTCCGCCTCGACCAGGGCGAGAACGCAGCCGCCGAAGCCGCCGCCGGTCATCCGGGCACCCAACGCGCCGGCCGCCAACGCCGCCTCGACCGCGGTGTCGATCTCCGGCACGGTGATCTCGAAGTCGTCGCGCATCGAGACGTGCGATGCCGTGAGCAGCGGGCCGATGTCGCGGACCCGGGCGGCGCGGAGCAGCGCCACCGTGTCCAGTACGCGCTGGTCCTCGGTGACCACGTGTCGGACCCGTCGCCGGGTCTCCTCGTCCTCGAGCTGGGCCAGCGCGGCGTCGAGCTGGTCGACGCCCACGTCGCGCAGCGCGGTGACCCCGAGTGCGCTGGCCCCCGCCTCGCAGGAGCGGCGGCGGGCAGCGTACTCACCGTCGGCGTGCCGGTGCGGCGCTCGACTGTCGATGACCAGCACCGCCAGCCCGGCCGCGTCCAGGTCGAAGGGAATCTGCTCGACCGACTCGTCTCGGCAGTCCAGGAAGAGGGCGTGCCCGGCGCGGCAGCGGATCACCGCAGACTGGTCCATGATGCCGGTCGGCGCGCCCACGTAGACGTTCTCCGCCCGCTGCGCCAGCCGGGGTTGCAGCTCGGGGGAGAGCTCCAGTCCGCCGAGGTCGAGCAGGGCGGCCAGCACGGCCGACTCCAGTGCCGCCGAGGAGGAGAGACCGGAGCCCAGCGGCACGTCCGAGGCGATCGCCAGCCGGGCACCCGGCACCGGGTGGCCGGCCTCGCGGAGCGCCCAGACCACCCCGGCGACGTACGCGCCCCAGCCGGTCACCCGACCCGGCTCGGCGATGTCGTCCGCGCCGAAGGTGATCGTCTCGCCGGACAGCTCGGACCAGACCGTCCACTGGTCGCCGTCCTGTCGGTCGGCGGCGACCACCGTCAGCAGCGGCAGCGCGAAGGGCAGCACGAACCCTTCGTTGTAGTCGGTGTGCTCGCCGATCAGGTTGACCCGGCCGGGAGCCGCCCAGCGGCCGGTGGCCTTGCCGCCGTACTGCTTGGTGAAACCCTCGGCGGCCCGCTCGGCGACGTCGCCGGTGGGGTTGGTCATGACTGCTCCAGGACGTGCGCGCGGTAGAACGACCAGGCGTCGCCGACCATGTCGTGCAGGGTCGGCTTCTCGGGCACCCAGCCCAGCTCGTCGCGGGCCAGCGCGGAGGAGGCGACCAGCTCGGCGGGGTCGCCCTCGCGGCGCGGCGCGACCTCGACCGGTACGGGTTGCCCGGTGACCTCGCGGACCACGTCGACCACCTGGCGGTTGCTGAAGCCGTTGCCGTTGCCGAGGTTGTAGATGCGGTGCTGGCCCGCGGTGGCGGCGCCCAACGCCAGCAGGTGTGCCCGGGCGAGGTCGGCGACGTGGATGTAGTCGCGGACGCAGGTGCCGTCGACGGTGGGGTAGTCGTCGCCGAAGAGCTGGAGCTTCTCCCGCCGGCCGGCGGCGACCTCCAACGCGATCGGAATGAGGTGTGTCTCCGGGTCGTGCCGCTCGCCGAGCGAGACGTCACCGTCGAGGTGGGCGCCGGCCACGTTGAAGTAGCGCAGCGAGACGGCGGCCAGCCCGTGTGCGACGGCCTCCGAGGTGAGCGCCATGTCGGCGGCGAGCTTGGTGGCGCCGTACGTGTTGGTGGGTGCCTTGACCGCGGTCTCGCCGATGGGCAGCTCGGTGGGGTTGCCGTAGACGGCGGCGGTGGAGGAGAAGACCATCCGGGGCACCCCGGCGGCCCGGACCGCGTCGATCAGGGCGAGCGTGCCGACGGTGTTGTTCTGCCAGTACAGCTCCGGCTTGACCATCGACTCCCCGGCGGCGATCAGGGCGGCGAAGTGCAGCACCCCGTCGAAGCCGGCGTCCGGGGTGACGATGCGGGCGGCGTCGTGGATGGACGCCTGCACGTGGGTGGCGTCCGGCGCGAGCGCCTCGCGGTAACCGGTGCGCAGGTCGTCCAGGACGACGACCTGGTGGCCCGCGTCGAGCAGCATCCGGGTCACCACGCTGCCGATGAAGCCGGCGCCCCCGGTGACGAGCAGTTTCACGTCGTTGCCTCCTGCCTGGCCCGCCCGGGACGTGGCCCTTCGTGATCACCCTAAGACGACGGCCGGCACCGTCGCCGACGCCGTCCTCATCCCCATCCCATCATAATCTCTCACGATTAAACAGAGCCGAACATCTGTGGTCCGCGCCGCGTGATCCCCCGGTGCGACGGGCCAAGGGTGTCTACCATCTCTGTCATGCGGGAAGCGGCCCGTACCGGGCTCCGGCGACGCGTGCGGGTGCCGCCCCGCCGCGACCCCGGGCCGCTCGCCCGGGCCGTCGCCCGGGTGCTGGTCCGCGCTGCCGATGGTGCCACCCGACTCGTCACCGATCTGCTCGGGGCGGGCCCGGCAGCTGGCCGGGAGCGCATCTCCGAAGCCGAACTGCGGGACCTGGTCGCTGCGAACACGGTGCTCGACCCGGACGAGCGGCACATCATCGACGAGGTCCTGGTCGCCGGTGCCAGCCTGATCCGCGAGGTGATGATGCCGCGCACCGAGGTGGTCTTCCTCCCGGCGCGGCTGACCATCGCCGAGGCCGCCCGGTTGGTCCGCGCCGAGACGCACACCCGTTACCCGGTCACCGACGGCACCCACGACGACGTGGTCGGCTTCGTGCACCTCCGTGACGTGTTGCTGCGCCCGGACGCCGACCCGTGCGTCACCGTCGGTCAGCTGGCCCGGGAGGTGAAGCGGCTCCCCGGCAGCAAGCGGGTACTGCCCGCACTGACCGAGATGCGTCGAGAGGGCCAACACCTGGCCGTGGTGGTCGACGAGTACGGCGGCACCGCCGGGATCGTCACCCTGGAGGACCTCATCGAGGAGCTGATCGGCGAGATCCACGACGAGTACGACGCCACGCCGGACCCGGTGCGCGCCGGCCTGCCCGCCGTGGTGGACGGCCGTCTCAACCTCGCCGACTTCGCCGAACGGACCGGGGTGGCACTGCCCGCCGGCCCGTACGAGACGGTTGGTGGATTCGTGATGGCCGCGCTGGGCCGGCTTCCGGTTGACGGCGACGAGGTCCCGGTGCCCGGTGAACCCGACGAGGGCGACGCGCCCGACCCGGTTGGCACGACGGGCGGCTGCCTGCTGCGGGTGCTCGCGTTGGACGGCCGCAGGGTGGCCCGGCTCGCGGTCTCCGCCGTCCACCCAGCCGAGCAACGCCAAGAGCCCGACAGCGGGCAACGCCACCAGACGGACGCCGGGCAGCGCCACGAGCCGAAGAGCGTGGCGGCTCGGGGCGGCGGCTCCGGGCCGGCGCGGGAGGCCGTGGGCGGACAGCAGCGCCGGGTCGCGGTCGGGCCGACGCGCCGGGTCGGCGCGGGCGAACCACGCGAGGTCAGCAGCCCGACATCGGCGGGCCGCGGCCGACCCGCCGGCCCGTCATGACGGACCCGGTTGGTTGCTGACAGAATTATCGCCATGTCCGACGTTCCCGCCCGCCCCCGCGTCTTCTCCGGTATCCAGCCGACGGCCGACTCGTTCCACCTCGGCAACTACCTGGGCGCGGTGCGGCACTGGGTGGCTCTCCAGGAGACCCACGACGCGTTCTACTGCGTGGTGGACCTGCACGCCATCACCGCGGGGCACGAGCCGGCGCTGCTGCGCCAACGGACCCGGGTGGCCGCCGCCCAGCTCTTCGCGGTCGGGCTCGACCCGGATCGCAGCACCCTGTTCGTGCAGTCGCAGGTGCCCGAGCACCCGCAGCTGGCCTGGGTGCTCGGCTGCATCACCGGCTTCGGTGAGGCCAGTCGGATGACCCAGTTCAAGGACAAGTCGCAGAAGCACGGCAACGACCGGTCCAGCGTCGGGCTGTTCACCTACCCGATCCTGCAGGCCGCCGACATCCTGCTCTACCAGGCCAACGCGGTGCCGGTCGGCGAGGACCAGCGGCAGCACCTGGAGCTTTCCCGGGACCTTGCCCAGCGGTTCAATTCGCTGTTCGGCCAGACGTTCACGATCCCGGCGCCGCACATCGTGAAGGACACCGCCAAGATCACCGACCTTCAGGACCCGACGGCGAAGATGTCCAAGTCGTCGTCCTCGCCGGCCGGCATCATCGACCTCCTGGAAGACCCGGCCCGATCCGCCAAGAAGATCAAGTCGGCGGTCACCGACACCGGTCGCGAGATCGTCTTCGACACCGAGACCAAGCCGGGTGTGTCCAACCTGCTGACCATCCACTCGGCGCTGAGCGGTCGGAGCATCGACGAGCTGGTGGCCGCCTTCGCGGGCCGCGGCTACGGCGACCTGAAGAAGGAGTTGGCCGAGGTCGTCACGGACTTCGTCCGCCCCATCCAGGAGCGCACCCGCGGCTACCTCGACGACCCGGCGCAGCTGGACAAGCTGCTCGCCAGCGGCGCGGAGAAGGCCCGCGCGGTGGCTGCGACGACCCTGCGGTCCGCGTACGAGCGGGTGGGTTTCTTCCCGCCCGTTCGTGGCGAGTAGCTCGCGGGACAGGTGGACGGGTCGGTGGCCGGAGGGGCGGCGCGAAGCGTGGATCGCAGTGGCGGGGTTTCGCCGACCGGCGACACCATCCAGATCGGCATCGCGGTGGACATTCCCGAGCCGTGGGGTGCCCAGCTCACCCGGCGGCGCGTCGAGGCCGGCGACCCGCTCGCGGTGCCCGCGCACGTGACGTTGCTCGGGCCCACCGAGATCCAGACGGCCAACCTGCCCGCTGTCGAGCGGCACCTGGCCGCCGTCGCCGCCGGGCACCTGCCGTTCGCGCTGCACCTGCGGGGCACCGGCACGTTCCGTCCGGTCACCCAGGTGGTGTTCGTCGCGGTCGCCGCCGGGATCAGCGAGTGCGAACTGCTGGCCGCCGCGATCGCCGCGGCACCAGGTCTACAACGGCAGGCGCGCTTCCCGTACCATCCGCACGTCACCGTGGCGCAGGACGTGCCGCCGGAGGCCCTGGACAAGGTGTACGAGGACCTGGCCGACTTCTCCGCGATGTTCGAGGTCGACGCGTTCACCCTCTTCTCGCACAGCGGGGAGGCCCGGTGGCAGCCGCGTCGGGACTTCCGCCTCGGCGACTGAGCCGTCGGCGACGCGCCGATCGGTGAGCTTCGGGAGCCGGTTGCCACGACGGCGGTGGGAGATCGGCGAGGATGATCGCGTGAACGTGATCGGCCGCATCGAGGCGGGCATCGACCGCTGGGTGAGCGCCGCGCGCCGCCGGTCGGGCCTCTTCGACCACGTCTGGCGGGCCGGCGCCCTGTACGCCGACGTGCTGGCCGGGCGGTTGGCCGCAGCGATCGCCTACTACGGCTTCTTCGCGGTGTTCGCTCTCGCCCTGGTCGCGTACTCCATCTTCGGCGCGATCCTTGAGGACAACGACGAGGTCAGCGCGGCGGCGGCCGACTTCCTCAAGGAGAATCTGCCGTTCCTGGACGCCGAGCAGATCGCCAACTCCAGCGGCACGGTCGGTGTGGTCGGCCTGGTCATCCTGGTCTTCACCGGGATCGGCTGGGTGGAGGCGATCCGGTCCTCGCAGCGGTTGATGTACTCACTCAACCAGCAGCCGGGCAACCTGGTGATCCGGCGGCTGGTCGACCTGGGCGTGATGATCGGCATCTTCGTGCTGCTGGGCGTATCGGTCGCGGCGGTGGACGCGTTGGAGTCGGTGCTGCGGTTCCTGTTGCGCAGCACCGGGTCGGTCGGTCTGACCACGATCAGCGCGGTGCTCAGCGTGCTGGTCAACGCGGTGCTCGCCACCGCGTTGCTCCTCGCGGTGCCCCGGCTGCGGATGAGCCGGTCCCGGCTTCGTCCGGTGGTGCTGCTGGTGGCGATCGGCATCACGCTGTTGAACACGGTCGGGCGCTACTACGTGGTGCGTACCGAGCGGAATCCGGCGTACACCGTTGTGGCTGGCGCCGTTGGTCTGCTGCTCTACCTCTACCTGCTCAATCAGCTGGTGTTGTTCGGCGCGGCGCTGCTCGCGACCAGTTCGAACGGGCGGGTGGTGGACCTGGCGGAGGCCGCCGCCCCGCCCAAACCGGCCGACGAGGACACCGACCCCGGTACGCCGGGCGGTGGGGGCTGATGACGGAAGGTGCCCACGTGCTGATCTCGGTCGACCCGGACTCGTCGGTGCCCCCGTACGAGCAGGTACGCGGGCAGCTCGCCGAGATGATCGGCGACGGCCGGTTGCCGGTCGGCAGCCGCCTGCCCACCGTCCGGCAGCTCGCCGCCGACCTGAGGCTGGCCGCGAACACGGTGGCCCGGGCGTACCGGGGGTTGGAGGTGGCCGGGCTGCTGGAGACCCGGGGGCGCAACGGCACCTTCGTCGCCCCTGGCCGGGACGACGCCGTCGACCGGTTGCAGCGGGCGGCGGCCGGGTACGCGGCCGAGGCGGCTCGGCTCGGCGTGGCGCCGGCCACCGCGCTCGCTCTGGTCCGTGCCGCCCTGGACGCCGCCCGCCCCGGCTGACCGGCCGCTGATCGACCGCCGGACGGGCGGTAACTGAGCCGAAAGGCATCGTGGCTCGCGTTTGCGGACCATGATGAGCCGGTGGGCGCACTCATGACACTGGACCTGCCGGCGGACTCACCGCTTCTCGGCCTGCCGTGGATCATCACCTTCGGTCCGCTCGGTGACCTCGATGAGTGGGAGCCGGTGGTCTGCGGGCCGTACGAGCGGCCGCACGCGTTGGCGCTGGCCGAGGCGGTGGTGGCCGAGGAGCAGCTGATGGCCGTGGTGGAGCCGCTGCTGCCGGCGCTGTCGGCCGACGAGATCCGCAGTGAGATCGCCGCTGCGCAGGTCGCCGCCGAAGACGAGGCCCGCCAGGTGGAGGGGGCCGACCTCTACGGTGACTTCGAGGACGTGATCGACGAGGAGTTGGACGCCGCCGCCGACGAGGCGGGGCACGGCGAACCCGTGGAGCCGCCGGACGAGGCCGAGGTGCGCGCCGGCTTCACCCGGATCGCGGCGCTGCTCACTGCGAAGTGACCCCGGGAACGGTCAGCGGGTCGCGGCGACCCCCGGGACGGTCAGCGGGTCGTGGCGACTCCCGGGAGACGGTCAGCGGGTCGGTGCCGAGTCCAGCACGCAGAACTCGTTGCCCTCGGGGTCGGCGAGCACCGTGAACTGTTCGGATCCGGTCTGACCGATGTCGACATGGCGTGCGCCGAGGTCGATCAGGCGCCGTACCTCGGTCTGCGGGTCGGTGTCGGCGACCAGATCGAGGTGCAGACGGTTCTTGCCCCGCTTGCCGGTGCCGGAGCCCTGCAACCAGAGGGTGGGCGCCGTGGCGGACGGGCCGCCCGGGGGCCACAGCTTGGCGCTGCCGTCGTCGCCCTGCTCGATGTCGTAGCCGAGGGCCGCCGACCAGAACGACACCATCAGGTCAATGTCCTCGACGTCTAGTGTGCACTGCGCAATCCGTACGCCCATGGGTTTCCGGTACCCACGGCGGCGGCGGTGAACACGCCGGGCCCGGACGGACACCGGCGCCACGCGGAGCGGACTCCGCGTGGCGCCAGCGCCACCTCACCCCCCACCACAAGGGGTTGGTAGCCCAGTCGCCCGTTGGCGCGGGGCACGACGGACGACCAGGTCGAAAACGAGTTACCCGCTCAGCGCCGTTCCAACCAGGCTGCCGCGTCGACCGGCAGCAGGTGACCGGAGTCCTGCTCGGTGAGCGTGTCGCTGGCGACGAGCGGCTGACCGTACCCGTCGATCAGGACCGGCGCGCCGCTGAGGTTGACCACGCAGGTCAGCACGGTTTCGCCGGCGGTGCGGGAGAAGGCGAGCACGTCCGGCCCGCTCTCCAGCCAGGTGACCCCGCCGGCGTCGACAGCCAGCGCCGGGTGGTCGCGGCGGATTCGCAGCGCGGTCCGGTACAGCTCCAGCGTCGAGCCGGGTACGCCGCTCTGCGCGTCGACGGAGAGGGCCCGCCAGGTGGCGGGGGTGGGCAGCCAGCTCGCCTCGCTGCCGGCCGGTCCGAAGCCGTACGGGGCCAGGTCGCCGCTCCACGGGAGTGGCACCCGGCAACCGTCGCGGCTCTCGCCGGTGCGCAGGAACGCGGGGTCCTGGCGCAGCTCGTCGGGAAGGTCGAGGACCTCGGGCAGGCCCAGTTCCTCACCCTGGTAGAGGTAGGCGCTGCCGGGCAGGGCGAGCATCAGCAGGCTGGCGGCGCGGGCTCGGCGCAACCCCTCGACGCCGTCGCCGTAGCGGGTGACGTGTCGCTGCTTGTCGTGGTTGGAGAGCACCCAGGTGGTCGGTGCGCCGACCACCGTCGACTCGGTCAACGCGGTGTCGATCACCTTGCGGAACGAGTCGGCCGTCCAGGTGGCGTCGAGGAAGTCGAAGCTGAACGCCTGGTGCAGCTCGTCCGGGCCGACGTAGCGGGCGAGCCGTTGCGGGGTCTCGGCCCACGCCTCGGCGACCGCCATCCGACCGCCGGGGTAGCTGTCCAGGATGGGCCGCCAGGCACGGTAGATCTCGTGCACCTCGTCCTGGTCGAAGTAGGGCAGCCGGCCCTTTCCGAGCAGTTCGACCTGGCGCTGGCCGGTGGTCATCGTGCTGAAGCCAACGTCCGGCAGCCCGTCCGCCTTGATCATGCCGTGTGCCACGTCGACGCGGAACCCGTCCACGCCCCGGTCCAGCCAGAACCGCAGCACGTCCTCGAACTCGGCGCGGACCTCCGGGTGCCGCCAGTTCAGGTCCGGTTGGGCCGGGTCGAACAGGTGCAGGTACCACTGACCGTCGGCGGTCCGGGTCCAGGCCGCGCCGCCGAAGATGCTCTCCCAGTCGTTCGGGGGCAGCTCGCCGTGCGGGCCCTGGCCGTCGGCGAAGAGGTAGCGGGCCCGCTCCGGCGAGCCGGGGCCGGCGGCGAGGGCGGCGGTGAACCAGCGGTGCGCGCTGGAGGTGTGGTTGGGCACCAGGTCGACGATGATCCGCAGGTCGAGGGTGTGCGCGTCGGTGATCATCGCGTCGAAGTCGGCGAGGGTGCCGAACATCGGGTCGACGTCGCGGTAGTCGGCGACGTCGTACCCGCCGTCGATCATCGGGGAGGTGTAGAACGGGGTCAGCCAGAGCGCGTCCACCCCGAGGTCGCGCAGGTACGGCAGGCGTTGCCGGATGCCCTGAAGGTCACCGACGCCGTCGCCGTCACTGTCGGCGAAGCTGCGGACATACACCTGGTAGACGACCGCGGAGCGCCACCAGTCGTCCTCGGTGGTGTGCGGCGGGGTGGTGGTGCTGATCATCCGAGCAATATGCCGGCCCGCCCTTGCAAGAGTCAAGCAGATCTTGCGTAAGACAGTCGTGCGGAAGTCGAAACGACTGCGGTGGAGCCGCGCACCACCAGCTCCGGGCGGAACAGGTACTCCGAGTGCGGGGCGCCGTGCCCGTTGATCTCGTCGACCAGGGCCCGGACGGCGGCGACCGCCATCGCGATGACCGGCTGCCGCATGGTGGTCAGCGGCGGGTCGGTGAAGGCCATCAGCGGTGAGTCGTCGTAGCCGACCACGGAGAGATCGCCGGGCACGCTGAGGCCACGTTGGCGGGCCGCCCGGACCGCTCCGAGAGCCATCAGGTCGGAGCCGCAGACGACGCCGGTGACACCACGGTCGAGCAGTCGACCGGCCGCCGCCTCGCCACCCTCCACACCGAACAACGACAGCTCGGCCAGGGGGCCCAGATCCGATTCGGCGACGCCGGCCAGGCGCGTCATCGCCGAGCGCCAACCGGCCACCTTGCGCTGCACGGGAACGAACCGGTCCGGGCCGGTGATCAGGCCGATCCGCCGGTGCCCGAGCGCGACCAGGTGGGCGACGGCCAGCTCGGCCGCCTCCCGGTCGTCGCAGGAGACGAAGGGTGCGCCGATGCCCGGCACGTACCCGTTGATCATCACGACCGGCAAGGGCCGGGCGAGCAGTGCCCGGTAGCGGTCGTGGTTTGCGGCGGTGTCGGCGTGCAGGCCGGAGACGAAGGCGATCCCGGAGACCTGCCGGTCCAGCAGCATCTCCACGTACTCGTCCTCGGTCACCCCGCCGGCGCTCTGGGTGCAGAGCACCGGCGTGAAACCGCTCTGTGCCAGGGTCGACTCGATGACCTGGGCGAAGGCGGGGAAGATCGGGTTGTCCAGCTCCGGCACCACGAGGCCGACCAGCCCGGCGCTGCGTTTGCGCAGTCGAGCCGGGCGCTCGTAGCCGAGCACGTCGAGGGCGGTCAGGACGGCCTGCCGGGTCTCCGGGGCCACGCCGGGGCGGTCGTTGAGCACCCGCGACACCGTGGCCTCGCTCACTTCGGCCTGCTGGGCGATGTCGGACAGTCGAGCGCGCATGGCGGCACTTTAGCCCACCGGCAAGTTCTTGCGGGGTCCTTTGCAAGCGCTTCCATTACTTGCAACCTCTTGCTAACGTGCCCGCAACATGCGAGAGCAGCGGCGCAGCACCCCTGCGCCGGATGGCAAGAACTTCCAGAGGTTCCCACTGGCGGGCCGCCCTTCCCCCGGCGGACCCGCCATGACGACAGGAGTACCGATGCGCATCCGTACCGCGGGTGTGGTCGCCCTCTTCGCCCTGGCGCTCGCCGCCTCGGGCTGTGGCGGCGACAGCGACGAGCCGGCCGCGAAGGAAACCCCCAAGGCCGCCGGCGGCAAACTGGTGATCTGGGCGGACGACAAGCGCACCGTCGCCCTCAAGCCGTTCGCCGAGAAGTTCGGTCAGGAGAACGGCGTCACCGTCGAGGTCCAGGCCGTCAGCAAGGACCTGCAGACCAACTTCGTCACCGCCTCCCAGCAGGGCAGTGGCCCGGACGTGGTGGTCGGCGCGCACGACTGGATCGGCAACCTCGTGCAGAACGGCGCCATCGACCCCGTGCAGCTCGCCGCCGAGCAGAAGAGCGCGTTCAACGAGACCGCCGTCAAGGCCGTCACCTTCAACGGGCAGCTCTACGGCGTGCCGTACGCGCAGGAGAACCTGGCGCTGATCCGCAACACCGAGCTGGCCCCCGAGGCGCCGAAGACCATCGAGGACCTGGTCGCCTCCGGCAAGAAGCTCAAGGCGGCGAAGAAGGCCACCGAGACGCTCTGCCTCCAGGTCGGCCAGAACGGCGACGCGTACCACATCTACCCGCTCTACAGCTCCGCCGGCGGTTACCTCTTCGGCACCGCGGCCAACGGGGACTACGACCCGAAGGACCTGGGCGTGGGCAAGCCCGAGTCGATCGAGGCCTTCAAGAAGATCGGCGCGCTGGGCGAGAAGGGCGAGGGCGTGCTCAAGCGCTCCATCTCGGACACCAACTCGATCTCCACGTTCACCGGCAAGAAGTGCGCGTACCTGGTCTCCGGCCCGTGGGCGGTTGCCGACGTCAAGAAGGCCAACATCTCCTACGACATCTCGGCCATCCCCGGCTTCGCCGGCGGCAAGGAAGCCCAGCCGTTCGTGGGTGTGCAGGCGTTCTACGTCGCCGCCAAGGGCAAGAACAAGGCGCTGGCCCAGGAGTTCGTGGCCAACTACACCACCACGCCCGAGCTGGCCGTCGCGCTCTACAACGCCGAGCCCCGGCCGCCGGCGCTGACCGCCGCCCTCGACCAGGTCAAGGGCAACGACCCGGATCTGGCCAAGTTCCAGGAGGCCGGTAAGAACGGTCAGGTCCTCCCGGCCATCCCGGCGATGGCCGCGATCTGGGACCCGTTCGGCAAGGCCCAGGCCGCCGTCATCGGCGGGGCCGACCCGACCAGCACCATCACCACCGCCGGCAAGACCATTTCCGGCCAGATCAAGTAATGAGTACGCCGCTGTCCGGCCCGGAGTCCGCCACGCGGACTCCGGGCCGGGAGCCCGCCGGCTCCCCACCTCCGCGCCCACGTGCCTCGCGCTCGCGCGACGACGCCCCGATCACAGTGGCCGGGCTCGCCGGCAAGGTGCTCCTTCTCGGTCTGACCGCCGGCATCGCGGTCTGGGCGGCCTTCCCGCTCATCGCCGCCGAGATGTGGACCGGCCTCGCCCTGCTGGCGGCGTCCACGGTCGGGCTGTTCTACCTGTACCTCACCCGCCGGCACGTCCCGGCCAAGTACCTGGTCCCGGGCACCCTGTTCCTGATCGCCTTCCAGGTCTTCCCGGTGCTCTACACCGCCAGCACCGCCTTCACGAACTTCGGGGACGGGCACCGGGGCAGCAAGGACGACGCGGTCGTCGCGATCCAGACCTCGTCGGTCACCCAGGTGCCGGGGTCCGCCGAATACGCCCTGTCGATCGCCACCAAGGGCGACCCGGCCACCGGTCCGCTGGTCTTCCTGGTCACCGACCCCGGCACCGGCGCGGTCTCCGTCGGCGACACCGGAGGGCTCCGCCAACTCGACGCCGCCGACGTCACGGTCGCCACGGGCGGCAAGGTCACTGCCGCCGACGGCTACACAGTGCTGACCTTCGGCCAGGCCAGCGCCCGCAGCAAGGAGATCACCGACCTGGTGGTCCCGACCGCCGGTGGCGCGGTGCGCTCCAGCGGCCTGTCCCGGGCGTACGAGGGCAAGGCGGTGCGGGCGTACGAGGCTGGCTGCGACTGCGTACGGGACACCGAGACCGGGCGAACCTGGACCGCCGACGAGGAGGCGGGCGCCTTCGTCGCCGCCGACGGCGAGCGGTTGGCCCAGGGCTGGAAGGTCAACGTCGGGCTGAACAACTTCACCCGGGTGCTCACCGACGAGAACATCTCCGGGCCGTTCCTCGGCACCCTGGTCTGGAACTTCGCCTTCGCCATCGGCTCCACCGGTGGGACGTTCCTGCTCGGCACGCTGATCGCGCTCGTCCTGCACTCGCCCCGGATGCGCGGCACCAACTTCTACCGGGTGCTGCTGGTCCTGCCGTACGCCATGCCGTCGTTCGCGATGCTGCTCGCCTGGCGGGACATGTTCAACGCCGACTTCGGCCTGATCAACAGTCTGTTCGGCTTGGACGTGGACTGGTTCGGTCAGGAGTGGACGGCCCGCTTCGCCGTCATCCTCGTGCAACTCTGGCTCGGCTACCCGTACATGTTCCTGGTCGCCACCGGTGCCTTGCAGGCCATCCCGCGTGAGCTCACCGAGGCCACCTCGGTCGACGGGGCGTCGCCCTGGCAGTCCTTCCGCGCGGTCACCCTGCCGCTGCTCCTGGTCGCCCTGTCGCCGCTGCTGATCTCGTCGTTCGCGTTCAACTTCAACAACTTCAACGCGATCTACCTGACCACCGAGGGTGCGCCCTTCCCGGCCGACAACCCTGCCAACGGCGCGACCGACCTGCTGATCACGTACACCTACCGGCTCGCCTTCGGCGGGCAGGGCGCGCAGTTCGGCTTCGCCGCCGCGATCTCGCTGTTCATCTTCGCCATCGTCGCGGTGGTCTCCGCGATCAGCTTCCGCCGGACCCGCAAGCAGGAGGAGGTGTACGGGTGACAACGGTCAACCACATCCGGACCGGTCGGCGGCGTGGCCGCTGGTTGGCCGAGGTCGGCTGGCGGCACGTCGTCGCCGTGCTCGCCGTGCTGTTCAGCCTGTTCCCGATCCTGTTCGTGCTGTCCGCCGCGCTCAACCCGCTCGGCACGCTGTCCACCACCGAGCTGGTGCCCACCGGCGGGGTGTCGCTGGACAACTTCGGCGAGCTGTTCGATCGCACCGCCTTCGGACGGTGGTTCCTCAACTCGTTGCTGATCGCCGGGGTGGCGTCGTTCGCGTCGGTGTTCCTGTCCGCGCTGGCCGCGTACGCCTTCTCGCGGATGCGGTTCCGCGGCCGCCGGGTCGGGCTGCTCTCACTACTGCTGATCCAGATGTTCCCGCAGTTCCTGGCGATCGTGGCGATCTACCTGATCTTCGGCACGATCACCGACCTGTGGCCGTCGATCGGCTTCAACACCCCGTGGGGCCTGCTGCTGCTCTACCTGGGTGGGGCGCTCGGGGTGAACACCTGGCTGATGAAGGGCTTCTTCGACACGCTGCCGCGCGAGCTGGACGAGTCGGCGACCATGGACGGCGCGTCGCACGCCCAGGTCTTCTTCCGGATCATGCTGCCGCTGGTGGCGCCGATCCTGGCGGTGGCCGGGCTGTTGGCCTTCATCGGCACGATCAACGAGTTCCTGATGGCCAACGTGTTCCTCACCAGCAGCGACTCCAAGACTCTCGCAGTCGGGATGTACGGCCTGGTGCAGGGCAACCAGAGCAACAACAACTTCGGGATCTTCGCGGCCGGCACCCTGCTCACCGCCATCCCCACCGTGCTGGTCTTCCAGCTTCTCCAGCGCTACATCGTCTCCGGCCTGACCGCCGGCGCGGTCAAGGGCTGACCGTGCCGCGGCCGGAGTCGACGCGCCGACCGCCAGACCCCCTACTACAAACCGTCGTTGATGGGAGAGGATGGGCGGCGTGGAAGCGCTGCGACTAATCCTCCTCTACGTCCATCTGATCGGCTTCGCCCTGCTGCTCGGCGGATCGATCGCCCAATACATCAGCGGTCGGCTACGGATCAACCCGGCCATGCTCTGGGGGGCGGTGATCCAGTTGTTGACCGGGCTCGGCCTGTCCGCCCCGCTGCGCGACGGGGACGAGCCGGCGCCCGCGAAGCTTGTGACAAAGTTGGTGATCGCGCTGCTGATCTTTGTCATGGTCTTCTTCTCACGGAAGCGGGACGCGGTGAACCGTGGTCATTTCCTGACGATCGTCGGCCTGACCCTGGTCAACGCGGCGGTCGCGGTCTTTTGGCGGTAACGTCCGGGGAGAGGGCCGACCCCGGGAAAACGGACGTTTCGGACGGCACGTCGCTTGCTTACCAGCACGAAGAGTGACGTGCCCCACGCAAGGGTTACACCCGGGTAACAGGCGCTCAACAGTCGTGCACGATTGTCGGCCGGTGGGTGGGCGCGGGCGTACGCTCCCGTCCGTAACGTGGGACAGCCGGCGGCACACCGCAGGTCGGCTGATGGGCTGCCACCGCACTAGGCGCGGTGTGCAATGGGAAGGAGACGTCTTGCGCTCGGTGCGTGGGATGCGGATCGCCTCGATCGTCGCGGCAGGTGGGCTTGTGCTCACCGCCGCCGCTTGTGGCGAGGCCCCCGATGATGACAACAACGCCGGCAGTGGCGGCAAGAAGTTCAGCGCCTGCATGGTGACCGACGTCGGTGGCATCGACGACAAGTCGTTCAACACCTCGGCCTGGAAGGGTCTCGAGGAGGCCAAGGCCGCCAACAGCAACATCGAGACCAAGTTCGTGGCGTCGAAGGCCGAGGCCGACTACGAGCCGAACCTGACGCAGTACGTCAACCAGAAGTGCGACTTCATCCTGGCGGTCGGTGGTCTGATGGCCAACGCCACCTCGAAGATCGCCAAGGCCAACCCGAACCAGGCGTTCGGCATCGTCGACGCCAACCCGGGTGACGCCAACGTCTACCCGATGCAGTTCGACACCGCGCAGGCCGCGTTCCAGGCCGGTTACCTGGCCGCCGGGATGAGCAAGTCCGGCAAGGTGGGCGCGTACGGCGGCCTGCCGATCCCGCCGGTGACCATCTTCATGGATGGCTTCGTCGACGGCGTGGCGTACTACAACAAGACCAAGGGCAAGAACGTCCAGGCGCTGGGTTGGAACAAGGAGACCCAGAAGGGCTCCTTCACCAACGACTTCGCCAAGCAGGACGAGGGCAAGAAGGTCTCCGACGCGCTGGTCGCCCAGGGTGCGGACATCATCATGCCGGTCGCCGGTGGCGCAGGCCTCGGCACCACCGCCGCGGCCAAGGCCCGGCGTCCAAGCCGGAGCCGGAGCAGAAGCCGAGTCTGGGCCGGTTGTTCATGGACAACCTCTGGGCGGCCAACACCTTCACGGTGACCCTGCTGTCGCTGGTGCTGGCGATCGTGGTCGGCG
>NZ_JAGPYA010000095.1:0-15603 GCF_018070245.1 Micromonospora sp. M61
AGGCAGCAACATCCCTGATGTTGCGCGGATCTTCCTGTGCGATCTGCACGGCGCGGCATGATCACGCGGGTGTGGCGCGCGTTCAGCGCGGGTTGGGCGTACCCGTCGCGGCCAACTCGCCCGCGACCACCGCGGCCGGAGCGGCGGGAGCAGCAGGAAGGGCGTCGGGGGCGGCCTCGGCGGTCGCTGCTTCGGCGCGGGCCAGGCGGGTCCGGCGCAGGGCCCGCACGGCCAGCACCAGGGCGGCCAGCCAGCCGGCGGCCAGCAGGGCGTACGTGATGGGGCGGACCGGGCCGTCCAGCTCGGCGGAGCGGAGCAGGGTACGGGCGTTGGTCAGCACGATCACGCCGCCGACGGCCGCGCCGAGGAGTTGGGCGGGGACGATGCGCACCAGCCAGGCGGCCAGCGGGGCGGCGATGAGCCCGCCGATCAGCAGTGCCGCGACCGTGGGCAGCAGGAACCCCTCGGTGCCCAGCCCGATCAGGAAACCGACGCTGGCGGCGGCGGCCACGACGAACTCGGAGGTGTCCACCGAGCCGATCACCTTGCGGGGTTCCATGCGGCCGGAGACCAGCAGTGCCGGGGTGGCCACCGGGCCCCAACCGCCGCCGCCGGTCGCGTCGACGAAGCCGGCGACCAGGCCGAGGGGGCCGAGGAAACGACCGCGGAGACGCCCGCCGACCCGATCGGTGCGCAGCGGTCGGGCGAAGCGGATCAGCAGGTACGCGCCGAGGGTGAAGAGGATGGCAGCCATCCACGGCGCTGCCGCCTCGGTGGAGATCGAGCTGAGCACTGTGGCACCGGCGAAGGCGCCGATCGCGCCGGGTAGGGCGATGCGGGTCACCACCCGCCAGTCGACGTTGCCGAACCGCCAGTGCGCGACGCCTGCGGCAAGGGTGGTGCCGATCTCGGCCAGGTGCACCGAGGCCGAGGCGGCGGCCGGGGCTACCCCGGCGACCAGCAGCAGGGTGGACGAGGTCAACCCGTACGCCATGCCGAGCGAGCCGTCGATCAACTGCGCGACGAGCCCGACCAGAGCGAGGACCAGCAGCTTGCGCACAAGCGCCCCCTGACTTTTCGGCATCTCCTATCGACTTGGTCGACAATGCGGCACGGGGCTGCCAGGGTCAAGCCCCCGATCGGTGGATGGGACGCCTCCATGCGGAGCGCGGCACGAGAGACGACATCACGCCGCGTCGCACCAGGGATGACGTAACCAGTGGCCGCACTGCGAGGACAACAGACGCGGCGCGCCGCCGAGGACGACGTCAAGGGCGCGCATCGCGGCAGAGGCCGCCGGGCGGTGCGGGGCGGCAGGTTACGCCGGGTCTGAGCGGGGCGGCGCTCAGATCCAGGCGCGCGGGTCGGCGACCAGCTCGGTGACCCGTGCGGGCAGGGTGCCGGCTGCCACGTCGGCGATGCTGACCAGGTCCAGGATTTCCCGCTCGCTCGCCCGCAGCGCGATCCAGACCTCCTGGAGCGCCCGGGCCGGGCCGTGGTAGCCGAGCTGCTCGGGACGCTGCCCGCGTACGTGGGCGAGCGGCCCGTCGATCACCCGGATCACCTCGGCGAGGGAGATCTCCTCGGCGGGGCGGGCCAGCCAGTAGCCGCCCTCCGGGCCACGCTGGGCGTGCACGATGCCGCCGCGACGCAGCTGGAGCAGGATGCTCTCCAGGAATTTCGGCGGGATCTCCTGGGCACGGGCGATCTGGTCGGCCGTGACCGGCCGGCCGCGCCCAGGACCACTGGCCGTCGCGGCAAGCTCGGCGGCCGCGCGGAGGGCATAGTCGACCCGGGCGGATAGGCGCATGCCGGCAAGGTTAGTCGCTGGTCAGCCGGCTGGGCGGGCGACCCTCGGCCGATCGGGTACGCATCGATGGAAACCCGTGCCGCTCGCGCCCGTTCCCGCCACCGATGCGCAGCGGTGAAGTGCGTCATGATCCACCGCGCGGTGGGGGCCGAAATGCTGTTCTGGAGCGTCCTTATGCTGGGCGGGAGTACGAATGTCTGGCCATTTACGTGGCCGCCGGCAAGATATAGATAAACACCCGGGTGTGCTCGGGGGGAAGGCAATACGATGACCGATGTCGCCACACGCACCTGGGATGGCATGACCATCCCGGTCGCCGGCACCTATCTTCTCGATCAGGCGCACAAGCGGATCGGTTTCCTGTCCCGGCACATGATGGTGAGCCCGGTGCGCGGCGAGTTCGCCGAGGCCACCGCTGAGATCATCGTGGCGGAGGACCCGCTGCTCTCCTCTGTGACGGCGACCATAATGTCGGCCAGCATCACCACCGGGAGTGTCGACCGGGACACGCATCTGAAGAGTGCCGACTTCCTCGATGTGGAGCGCTATCCCACTCTCGAATATCGAAGCACCGGAATCAAATGGCAGGGCACCGAGGACCCCATATTCCAGTGGGCCCGTCTGCGCAACCATCGGTTGGGCGGACGAGGCCGGAGTCACATTGTTCCGCCGCAGTCCGACAGCACACCCGGACGATTCGTCCTCACCGGTGAGTTGACGGCGAAGGGGGTCACCCGGGCTGTCGACCTGGAGGTGAATTTCGGTGGCACCCGTCGTGATCCGTACGGGCAGAACATCTTCGGATTCAGCGCGACGGCCGAGATCAACCGCGAGGACTACGGCCTGCTCTGGAATGTCATCCTGGAGAGCGGCGGAGTGCTGGTCGGCAAGACGGTGCAGATCGAGATCGCCGGCGAGGCCATCTACCAGGCCTGACCCGCCTCATCCCCGCCACGACGCGGCCGTTGCGGACGCGCGCCTGGCGGGGATGATCGAGAAAGGTCAGGCGCCGACGCGGCGCAGCAGGCCCTCCTGGACGGCGCTGGCGATCTGCTGGCCGTCAGTGGTGAACATCCGGCCGGTGGCCAGCCCACGCGCGCCGGACGCCGACGGGCTCAGGCAGTCGTAGAGGAACCACTCGTCGGCCCGGAACGGCCGGTGGAACCACAGCGCGTGGTCCAGGCTGGCGCCGACCAGCCCGCCCGGCCCCCACACCTCGCCGTGCGCGGAGAGCACCGAGTCGAGCAGGGTGAGGTCCGAGGCGTAGGTGAGCGCGCAGGCGTGCAGGAGCGGATCGTCCGGCAGTTTGCCGTCGATGCGCATCCAGACCCGCTGGTGCGGGTCGGCGGGCCGGTCACCGGGACGGACCCAGCCGGGCTCGCCCACGTAGCGCACGTCGATCGGACGCGGGATCTGGCCCCAGATGCCCAGCCGCTCCGGGTAGCGGGAGAGCCGGTCGGTCATCGTCGGCACGTCCTGCGGCATGGGTACGTCCAGCGGGGCGATGACCTGGTGGTCCAGGCCCTCCTCGGCCCGCTGGAACGACGCCGACATGAAGAAGATCGGCTTGTCGTGCTGGAGGGCGACCGCGCGGCGAACCGAGAAGGACCGGCCGTCGCGGATGTTCTCCACCTGGTACTCGATCGGCTCGACCGGGTCGCCGGGGCGGACGAAGTATCCGTGCAGCGAGTGCACGAAGCGCTCCGGGTCGACAGTGCGGCCGGCGGCGACCAGGGCCTGACCTGCGACCTGGCCGCCGTACACCCGTTGTGGGCCGACCGGGGGGCTCATCCCCCGGAAGGTCATGTCCCCGGTCGGGTCGAGGTCCAGCACTTCCAGGAGCTGGTCCACGGCGGCCTGGCCGACCGCGACCCGACCGTCGCTCACTGCAGCGCCCGCGCCGACGCCGCGTCGACCAGCGACCCGAGCTGGTGTACGCGCAGCGTGTTGGTCGAGCCGGGGGTGCCGGGCGGGCTACCGGCCACGATCACCACGTAGTCACCCGGGTTGGCCCGGTTGAGGCCCAGCAGCGCCTGGTCGACCTGACGGAACATGTCATCAGTGTGCTGCACGAACGGCATCAGGAAGGTCTCCACGCCCCAGGAGAGGGCGAGTTGGTCGCGCACCTCGGGCACCGGCGTGAAGGCCAGCAGCGGCAGGTCGCAGTGCAGGCGGGACAGCCGTCGGACGGTGTCGCCGGTCTGCGAGAAGGCGACGAGCGCCTTGGCGTTGATGGCCCGGGCGATCGACGAGGCGGCGACGGTGAGCGCGCCGCCGTGGGTACGCGGGTCGTGCTGCAACCGGGGCACGCCGATCGAGCCGGACTCCGTGGTCGTCACGATCTTGGCCATGGTGCTGACGGTCAGCACCGGGTATTTGCCGACGCTGGTCTCGCCGGAGAGCATCACCGCGTCCGCGCCGTCGAGCACCGCGTTGGCGACGTCGGAGGCCTCCGCCCGGGTGGGGCGGGAATTCTCGATCATGGAGTCGAGCATCTGGGTGGCCACGATGACGGGCTTGGCGTTCTCCCGGCACAGCTGCACGGCGCGCTTCTGCACCAGGGGCACCTGGTCCAGTGGCATCTCGACACCGAGGTCACCGCGGGCGACCATGACACCGTCGAAGGCCAGCACGATGGCCTCCAGGTGCTCGACCGCCTCCGGCTTCTCGACCTTGGCCAGGACCGGGCGGAACACGCCCTCCTCGGCCATGATGCCGTGCACGAGCTTGATGTCCTCGGCCGAGCGGACGAAGGACAGCGCGACCAGGTCGACACCGAGGCCCAGGGAGAAGCGAAGGTCCTCGGCGTCCTTGTCCGACATGGCGGGCACGCTGACAGCCACGTTGGGCAGCGAGACGCCCTTGTTGTTGGAGACCGGGCCGCCCTCGGTGACCAGGCAGCGGATGTCGTTGCCGGTGACGTCGGTGACCTCGACGGCGACGCGGCCGTCGTCGATCAGCAGCCGGTCGCCGGGCTTCACCTCGTGCGGCAGCTTCTGGTAGGTGCAGGAGACGCGCTCCTTGGTGCCGATGATGTCGTCACCGGTGATCACGACCGAGTCGCCGGTGCGCCACTCGTGCGGGCCGTCGGCGAACTTGCCGAGCCGGATCTTGGGGCCCTGGAGGTCGGCGAGGACGGCCACCGGCTTACCTGCCGCTTCGGACGCCTCCCGGACCAGTCGATAGACCGCCTCGTGGTCGGCGTGGCTGCCGTGGCTGAAGTTGAGCCTCGCCACGTTCATGCCGGCCTCGACAAGACCCCGGATGCGCTCCGGGGACGAGGTGGCGGGACCCAGAGTGCAGACGATCTTTACGCGGCGTGTCACGCCCATCAGGCTAGTCTCTCCTTCAGGTCGGACTCGGGGCCGACCCATTGCAGGCAGCGGAACATGTGTCCAACGACGCGCGGTGCGCGTCGGGCCGGCGGGTGGAACCGCACCGGGAACGTTGTGGCGACGGGCAACGGCGACCGCGCGCCGGGAATCGTACGCCTCCGGTGGCGTGCGCTGTCGGGGTGCTCCCGGCGGCAGGTCACCATCAGCGCCGCGACCGGGGCAGGGTGGGCACCGCGGTGAGCAGGTCACGCGGGTCGTAGCGGTGCTTGGCCCGGCGTAGCCGCGGCCAGTTCGCGCCGTAGGCGAGCTGGACCCGGTCGGTCTCCTCGGGGGCGAGCAGGTTGGGGTAGCCACCGGGCAGGGCGTGCGGTGCGAGTGCGGCCGAGGTGTGCTCGGCCCACTCCCGGTGTGGCCTGGCCTGGTCGCCGGGTGCCCAGACCGCGATGACCTCGGTCAGCAGGTGGTCGGTGCGCAGGCCGAACGCCGTGTCGGCGAGACGGACCCGGGTGGCCGCGCCGTGGAAGTGGTGCACGGCCAGCGCGGAGAACGGGGAGCTGACCTGCCGGGCCACGTCGACGAGCACGTCCACCGTGCTGGCGGTGAGCGCGGGCAGCCAGCGGGTACGCAGCAGGTAGTGGTTGCCGTCGACCATCCCGCCGTCGAACATCCGCAGCGCGTCCGCGTACGGCATCGGGGTGATCTGGTCGACCAGCGGGGTGCCCAGCGCGCGCAGCCGATCCATCCACGGCAGCCCGGCGTCCAGGTCCGGGCCGCTGTAGAACGGGCAGACGAAGATGACCGGTTCGCCGGCCGGGCCGGGCAGGAAGCCGGTCATCACGGTCAGCTCGTCCGGGGCTTCGGCGATGAGCGCGCCGTAGCCGCGCAGAACGGCCGGCGCCTCCGCCAGAGCGAACATGATCATGCCGGCCAGCACGCCGGGCAGCCGGTGCGCGCGGAAACGCAGCTCAGTGACCACGCCGACGTTCCCACCGCCGCCGCGCAGCGCCCAGTACAGCTCGGCGTCGTGTCGAGGGTCGGCGGTGACCCGGCGGCCGTCGGCGAGGACCACCTCCGCGCCGAGCAGGCTGTCCAGGGTCAGCCCGAACCGGCCGCACAGCGGCCCGTACCCGCCGGCGAGAGTCAACCCGGCCATGCCCACGTCGCCGACGGTGCCGGTGGGCACCACCAGGTCGTACGGGCGGGCGGCGGCCAGCAGACCGGCGGCCGTGACGCCGCCGCCGATGGTGACCGTGGCCGCGTCCACGTCGATGTCGACCGCGCGCAGACCGGTCAGGTCGAGCACCACACCGCCGTCGCGCAGCGCCCGGCCGGCCCAGTCGTGCCCTCCGGAGCGGACCGACAGCGGCAGGTGGCACTGGGCGGCCACGCGGACCGCGTCGGCCACCTCGTCGGCGTCCAGGCACTGGGCCACCAGGAGCGGCGTGCGCTGAACCGCACCGTTCCAGAGCGTCGTGGTGGTGACGTACGCCGGATCGCCCGGCTCGTGCAGCCGGTCGCCGAGCAGGGCGCGCAGCCGGGTGGTGGCCGTCGCGACATCGGGGGTGGCGGCGGAGATCATGGCGACTCCTCGACCGGGGCCTACCCAAGGCTTTCCGGGTACGCCCCGGCGGCGGCCCTCGCTGGGCGCGACCGTAACACCGGCAGGCAGCCGAGCGCCGTCGCCATCACGACAGCCGTCGATTGATCAGGTGGTCAGCTTTCCGTCTTCACCAGCGGAAACTCCAGGGATCCGGCCGGGCAGAGGAAGGTCAGCACGTCCACCCGGTAGAGCCCGGCCTGCACCGCCGGGTCGGCCTCCAGCACGCTGCGGACGTCGTCGACGCTGCCGGTGCGGGCCAGACCGAAGCCGATCGGTGGCTCCGGCTCGCGGGCCGGCCCGTCCACCGAACCGGCGACCAGGATGATGCCGCTTCGCTGTAGCGCCTGCATGTGCTCGGCGTGCTCGGCCTGCAACCGCTGCACGGTCTCGGCGGGCAGGACCCGCCCGGCCGCGCCGGGATAGATCACGATGCACTCGTACGTGTCGAGCGCGAAGTTGACCTGCGGCACTCCCGCCATGGGTGCTCCCTCTGCCGTCGCGCCGGAAGGCACCGGCTCCGGCCAGCGTCGCACGGACGCCCCGGTCGTACCGGCAGCTTCCGGGCAATGCCCGGCGCGGACTCCAGGCGACCGCCCGCCGCGGCTTGCGGGTGAGGTGCCCGACGCGGCTTGCGGGTGAGGTGTCCACGCACACAGTCGGCCGACGAGCGGAATACCGGCCGGCTGCCGGGGGATGATCTATCTGGTGGCGGGTGGGCCTTTCCACGCCCCCACGACACGACGATTGGGGATCGGCCAATGGCGACCAACATCAGTGAGCAGCCCGCGAAGGCGTCCGGCACGTACCGCATCGGTGGCGACGTCACCGTCAACCGGCTCGGCTACGGGGCGATGCAGATCACCGGCCCGGGTGTCTGGGGAGACCCGAAGGACCCGGCCGAGGCGGTTCGGGTGCTGCGCCGCGCGGTCGAGATGGGCGTGACGTTCATCGACACCGCCGACTCGTACGGCCCGTTCGTCTCGGAGTTGCTGATCCGGGAGGCCCTGCACCCGTACGCCGATGACCTGGTCATCGCGACCAAGGCCGGGCTGAGCCGCTCCGGCCCCGGCGACTGGCGTGCGCTGGGCCGCCCGGAGTACCTGCGCCAGCAGTGTGAGTTGAGCCTGCGGCACCTCGGCCTGGACAGCATCCCGCTGTACCAGCTGCACCGGATCGACCCGAAGGTGCCGCTCGCGGACCAGTTGGGTGAGCTGGCGCTGCTGCGCGAGGAGGGCAAGATCCAGCACATCGGTCTGTCCGAGGTGAGCGTCGCGCAGATCGAGGAGTCCCGGGCGATCACCACGATCGCGTCGGTGCAGAACCTGTACAACCTCGCGAACCGCAGCGCCGAGGACGTGCTGGAGTACTGCGAGCGCAACGACCTCGCGTTCATCCCGTGGTTCCCGATCGCGACCGGTGAGCTGGCCCGCCCGGGCGGCCCGCTGGACGCCATCTCCACCGCGCACGGCGCGTCGCCCGCGCAGCTCGCGCTGGCCTGGCTGCTGCGCCGTTCGCCGGTGATGCTGCCGATCCCCGGTACGTCCTCGGTGGCGCACCTGGAGGAGAACGTGGGCGCTGCCGACGTGCGGCTCACCGACGACGAGTTCGAGGCGCTCGCCAAGGCGAGCTGACCCACCGGTGCGGACGCCGTCGGTGTCAGTCGACGGCGTCCGCGCCATCCCGTTTCGCCGTACCGTCGCCGACCCGACACTCACCGTCGCGCCCGTGGGGGTGGTCCCGCCGGGACCACCCCCGTGGACCGGGTCAGAGCGCGAGGCAGTTGGGTCGCACCGGGCCGTCGACCAGGGCGCCACGCACGATGGTGTACGCCGTGCCGTCGAGCACCAGGCCGAGGTGCCCCACCACCCGCAGCGGGCAGTACGTCTGGATCAGCACGTTGGTCGCACCATCGTTGACCACGGCGTTCCCGGTCGGCCGGACCAGCTCGTCCTGAAGCGTTCGGATGGTGGTGTAGCGCACCGCGCCGGGGGTGTCGTCGCCGGCGTTGAGGTCGGCGAGGAACGCCGAGCCGATGGTCATCTGCTGGCAGGCCACGACGCCGGCGCAGCTGCCCAGCCCGAGGAACGCCACGATGTTGGCGACGTAGGTGCCGTACTGCGGTGTGCCGAGGCTGACGTAGCGCCCGATGGCGGCGGTGCCGCCGAGCCGCTTGAGGTAGTAGCGGCTGACCAGGCCGCCTTCGGAGTGGGCCACGACGTCCACTGTCGCCGCACCGGTGCTGGCGCGCACCTGGTCGACGTAGGTGGCGAACGCGCGGGCGGACGTGGGGATGTCGCCGAGGCCCAGCCCGGGCAACTGGTAGATGAAGGTGCGGTAGCCGTCGGCGCGCAGCCGGGCGGCCATCGGCTCGTACGCGACGGCGATGCCGCTGAGCCCGCCGACCACGATCACCGGGTTGGCCGCGGCGGCGGCGGCGAAGGCTTCGGGGATGACGGGAGCCGGGGTGGGATCGGCGGGGGCGGCGGTCGCCGTGCCGGCGGACGCGAACAGGGCGGCGGCGACGAGGGACACGACGAGGGCGGTCTTTCGGAGCAGCATGGCTGCACCTCCGGGGGGGAGGCACCCGGCGTACCGGGCAGGTGGGTGGGGGTGTCCGGTCGACCGTGCGACGATCATCCCCGCAACAATTCAGAAACGTCAATGACTTGTTACGCGCCGGTAACCCGTTGTCCCGGCGAGGGCGCAAACGCGCAAATCGCGGCGCTCCACATCGGACCGCCGGCACGGCGCGCGCACCCCGGGTCGGGTCAGCGGATGGCATGCTGTGGCCGTGGCCGCCGACGAACCCACCGAGCGCCAGCTACGGGTGATGCCCTGGTGGCTGGTCCTGGTCGGCCTGCTGCTCGCCGCCGCCCTGGGCTGGCTGGTGCTGGACCTGCTGCTCACCGAGGCCGACCGGGCCAGCCAGCCGGACATCCGCGCCACGCTGCGCATCGACGCGATCCGCACCGGCCTGACCGTGGTCGCCGGCACCGGCGGAGGGCTCGCCCTGCTCCTGGCCGCCCGCCGCCAGTGGATCACCGAACGCGCGCAGCGGCACCAGGAGAGCGTCGCCGCCCGGGACCAGGCCCACCGCGACCGTGTGCAGGCGCACGCCGAGTCGGTGGCCGAGGCCGCGCAACGCCAGCAGGACCGGCAGTCCACCGCCGCCGAGCACGACGCCGCCGAACGTCGACTGACCGAGCTCTACACCCGGGCCGTCGAGCTGCTCGGCAACGACAGCGCGGCGGTACGCCTCGGCGGGCTGCACGCGCTGGAACGCCTCGGTCAGGACAACCCTGGGCAGCGCCCGACGATCGGGGCGGTGCTCTGCGCGTACCTGCGGATGCCGGCGCCCGACGACGAGCCGCGCGAGACGGAGGTCCGGCGCACCGCGCAGCGTGTGCTGACCCGCCACCTGCGGGCGGACGGCGTGGCCCACTGGCCGGAGGTGGTGCTGGACCTGACCGGTGCCACGCTGGTCGACTTCGACGCCACGGGCTGCACGCTGGTCGACGCGAACTTCACGGCGACGGCGTTCACCGGCACGACCACCTTCGCGGGCGCGACGGTGCGGGGGCGTCTCCAGCTCGGGGCGGCGACCTTCGGCGACGTGGTCTTCGAGGGCGTCGCGGCCGACGGTGAGGTCCTGCTGGACGGCGTCCGCGTCAGCGGTCAGGCCACCTTCGACGGGGCCACGTTCAGCGACGGCCTGTCCTGTCGACGGTCCACCTTCTCCGGTCACACCTCGTTTCGCCAGGTGACCTTCGGTCAGCCGACCAGCTTCGACGCGACCCGCTTCGAGGACTCCACCACGTTCCGGCAAGCCGTCTTCGAGGGCGCCCTGTCGATGGAGCACACCGAGTTCGGCCGGTCGGCCAACTTCCACGCTGCCCGTTTCACGAACATGGCGCTGTTCCGCTGGACGGTGTTCGGGGCGGAGGCGTTGTTCGACCAGGCCCGCTTCACCGACGCCGCGAACTTCGGCCGGGCCCGGTTCCACAGCATGACCAGCTTCCGCGACACGCAGTTCAGCCGGCCACCGCAGGTCGATCAGGCCCGGGCGGTGGTCGATCCCGGTCACCGCTGGCCGGCGGGCGCGGTGGTCCAACAGCTCGATGACGAGTGGCTGCTGCTGGTCGACCGCTGACCGGTCGGCGGGCGAGCGTCAGCGGATGGGCGCGCGCAGCCCGTCCAGGGCCACGCCGAGCACCCGGTCGCGCTGCTCGGGTGACGGGAACTGTGCCATGGTGAGGCCGCTGATCAGCCGCACCACGTCGTCGAAGCCGATGTCGTCACGGACCACGCCGGCTGCCTGGCCGCGACGCATCAGCGGCTCGCCGGCGGAGTAGATCTCCGTCCGGCAGCTCCGGAAGATCTCCGAGTCGTGCAGCAGATGCTCGGCGAGCGCCCGCTTGGTGGCGACGTACGCGACGAAGCGGTGCAACCAGGCGACGAGCGCGTCCCACGGTGGCAGCTCGGCCAGGTCCTCGGCGGAGCGGCTCAGCGCCCGGACCTCCTCGACGTACACGGCCTCGAAGAGGTGCCGCCGGCTGGGGAAGTTGCGGTAGAGCGTGCCGATGCCCACCCCGGCCCGGCGGGCCACGTCCTCCAGGGAAGCGGCGGCGCCGTTCTCGGCGAACGCGTCGCGCGCGGCGGCGACCAGAGCGTCGTAGTTACGCCGTGCGTCGGCCCGCTTCGGGCGTTGCGCGAACACCTCGGGCACCTGCCCCGCGCTGGTCATGACGTGCGTCACCTCGTCCTGGTTGCAACCGGAGGCAACCCTCCGCTAGCTTAGTGGAGGCACCCCTCCGGAATCCCGGAGGCCTGCCTCCGCTTAGCTTACCTCGGGACCCGCCCGATCTGCCTGGCCACCCGATCGCCCGGACCCGACAGCCAGCCCGCCACAGACGACGGGTGACAAACCTCCTTCCGTACCTTTATCAGGAGTCTTCTCTCGTGGCAGTGACCTCCCGACGCAGCTCGCGTCGGCTCACCTTCACCGTGCTCGCCGCCGGTGCCGGGTTCTTCGCGATGCTCCAGTCGCTGATCACCCCGGTGCTGCCGACCATCCAGCATGATCTGCACACCTCCCAGAACACCGTGACCTGGGTCCTGACCGCCTACCTGCTCTCCGCGTCGATCTTCACGCCGATCCTCGGACGGGTCGGCGACATGGTCGGCAAGGAGCGGATGCTGGTCGTCGCGCTCGCCGCGCTCGCCCTCGGCTGCCTGCTGGCCGCCATCGCGCCGAACATCGGCGTCCTCATCATCGCCCGGGTCGTGCAGGGCATCGGCGGAGCGGTCTTCCCGCTGTCGTTCGGCATCATCCGCGACGAGTTCCCCGCCGCGCGGGTCTCCACGGCCGTGGCCGCGATCTCGGCGATCGTCGCCGTCGGCGGTGGCCTGGGCATCGTGCTGGCCGGCCCGATCGTCAGCACGCTCGACTACCGCTGGCTGTTCTGGATCCCGATGGTCGTGGTCGGGCTGACCGCCGTGGCCGCCCACCTGTTCGTCCCCGAGTCCCCGGTCCGCACCCCCGGTCGCATCGACTGGCGAGCGACAGTGCTGCTCTCCGGCTGGTTGGTCGCGTTGCTGCTGCCGATCAGCCAGGGCGCGGCGTGGGGCTGGACCAGCCCTCGGGTGCTCGGCCTGCTGGCCCTCGCCGTGGTGCTGCTGGTCGGCTGGCTGGTCGCCGAGGTGCGGTCGCCCAACCCGCTGATCGACATGCGGATGATGCGCCTGCCCGGCGTCTGGACCACCAACCTGGTCGCCCTGCTCTACGGCGCGTCGATGTTCTCCGTGTACGCCTTCCTCCCCCAGTTCCTGCAGACCCCGACCGCCGCCGGTTACGGCTTCGGCGCGAGCATCAGCCAGGCCGGTCTGCTCATGCTGCCGATGCTCGTCGCGATGTTCGTCGCCGGCATCGTCGCCGGCCGACTCCAGGCCGTCTTCAGCGCCAAGGCACAGCTCGCCACCGGTGCCACGTTCAACGTGGCCGCCTCCGCGATGCTCGCCGTCGCGCACGACACCCGCTGGGAGGTCGCCATCGCCGGCGGCCTTGTCGGCCTCGGCATCGGCCTGGCCTTCGCGTCGATGGCCAACCTGATCGTCGCCAGCGTGCCCGCCAGCCAGACCGGCGTGGCCACCGGCATGAACGCCAACATCCGCACCATCGGAGGCGCGATCGGGGCCGCCGTGGTCAGCGGTGTGATCACCGCGAACCCGCAGGCCAACGGCCTGCCCCGGGAGGCCGGCTTCACGATGGGGTTTCTGGTCCTCACGGCCATCGCGCTGGCCGCCGCGCTCGCGGCCCTCGCCGTCCCGTCCGCCCGGCGGAAGGCGGCCGGTACCCGGCCGTCCGCCACGACGATCGTCGAGTCCGAGCTAGCCGGCGAGTTCGCCACCATGCCCGCGACCCGCTGAGGGAACGTGTCGGAGCCCGGGCGGTTCGCCGCCCGGGCTCCACCATGTCCGGGAGTACGCTGGCCGCTTCCCCGTCCACCACTCGCCGTTCTTCAGGATGCCCACATGCCCGAGTTGCTGACCACCGACCGCATCGAGGAGATCGGCTCCCTGGGTCCGGAGAGCCCGGACCCGGCCGCGCTGGTCGCCGAGTTGGTGGGCGCCGTTGACGAGGGGCGGGTCGCCGACCCCGACGACACCGCGTACGCCCTGCTGGTCGCCGCGGACATCCTGGAGCAGGCGGGTGACCTGGCCGACGCGCTCGCACTGGCCACCCGCGCCATCGCCGAACAGCCCGACGAGGACGCGTACGCCCGCTCGGTGCGCGGTGGTCTGCTGCTGCGCCTCGGCCGCTCCGACGAGGGCATGGCCGAGCTGACCGCCCTGCGCCCGCTGCTGGAGACCAACCCCAACGCCACGTACCTGGTCGACGAGCTGGCCGAAGCCGGCCACACCGACCTGGCGCTGGAATGGCTGACCGGGGCGCTCGACGCGATCCTGGAACGGACCCGCAACCAGCAGCACGAGTCCGAGGACGCCCAGGACGAGGCCGCGGCCATGATCTACGGCCTGACCCAGCGGCGACACAACCTGCGCGAGGAGATGGGCCTCCCGCACGACGAGTACGACAACCTCGCCGACCGGCTGCGCGCCGCGAGCGACCACGCGCTCGACGCACTGGACGAGGGCCCCGCGACGCTGCTGTTCTGGCCGCAGGCGGAGTTCAACGCGCTGCTGCTGCGCTGGCCCGCCCTCGCCGACAGCTACCCCGCGAGCTGGGACGAGCACCGCGCCCAGACCGAACGCGCCCTCGTCGACGCATCCGGGCTGGGCGGCCTCGACCTGGGCGTGGTCGTCGGTTCCGTCGCCGGGTTGGCGGCCCTCGCCGAACGCGAGGGCAGCGACCCCACCGACGAGGAAACCCAGGACGAGTACGCCGACTCGCTCACCGGCCCCGACCTCAGGGCCTGGCCGCCCGGGCGCAACGACGCCTGCTGGTGTGGGTCGGGGGCGAAATACAAGAAGTGCTGCCTGCCGCGCTCGCGCGGATGACCCCCTCGGTCCTGGCCCCACGCGACTGGAGGCCATGTCCCGTGAAAGCCTGATGCCGGTGAATCGTCTTGATGACTCACCGGCCTGCCCTCCCCCCAGCGGACAGGCCCGATGAAGGAGGCGAAGCGATGACCGCGCAGGAGCAGCACGAAACGATCGAGGACAGCCCGGTCGGCTGGGTGGCCAAGCACATCCAGCGGTACGTCGAGACCGACGGCGCCGACGGCGGCACCTACCACGGCGTACCGTCGCTGCTGCTCACCACCCGCGGACGCCGCACGGGCGCCCTGCGCCGCACCGCTCTGATGTACGGCCGCGACGGTGACAACCACCTGCTGGTGGCGTCCAACGGGGGCGCGGACAAACACCCCGCCTGGTACCTGAACCTGAGCGCCGACCCGGCGGTGGAGATCCAGGTCGGCGCGGAGCGCATCGCCGGTCGGGCCCGCACGGCGACGGGCGAGGAGCGGGCCCGGCTGTGGCCGGTGATGACGAAGGTCTTCCCGACGTACGAGCGCTACCAGAAGGGCACCGACCGCGAGATCCCCCTCGTCGTCATCGAACGCGCGCCTCGGAAAGAATCAACAGACAATTGATCTCTGTGAATGTCGGAGAGGGCTAGGGCGACCGTAGGTAAGCACCCACTCCGGCAAGGAGAAGGGTCGCGTACGCCTCCGGCTGGGGTCCTGTCTACTGCACCGGCCAGACCCGCTGAACCGATCGGGCCTCACCGCCCGTGGTCAGTTTCCCAGCGCTCGAACCTTGGCGATCGTCTCCTGGACGTGCTGCTTGGCCGGGTCGCCGCCCTGGGACGCCTGCGCGAGCGCCTGACGGTACGCATCGATCATGCCGACCAGTGGGCCGGCTGCCACGCCTTCCAGCGCACCAGCCACGAGTGCCCGCGCCTCGGCCGCGTCCTGGGCTGCCGCTGCGGTCTTGGCCTTCGCCTCGTCCAGCTTCTGCGACGCCGCCGCCAGCCTCGCGATGATCTGTGCTGCGCTCACGCGCGCCTCCCCCGTGGTCGACCATCGCCTCCACCACCGCACCGGCGGAGACCACATGGGAGCGTACGAGATCCAGACACTGAGCGCGACCACTCGCTTGCTCACCCGCCAGCTCGGGATTGACGGATGCCCGAAAAATGCCAGTAGCCAGAAATGATCCACCCCGATCCCGCGCGAAAAGCGAGATCTTGGACAGTTTCCGTTCCGAGGGCGGGCTCAACCGGTGGTTGCAACACCCTTCCGTGATGTTCGTTGGGGTGGTTATGGCGTCGAGGTTGAGTCCGTTTGAGCGGGAGCAGATCGGGTTGGGTCGGGCTGCGAGTGAGTCGTTGCGGT
>NZ_JAGPYA010000096.1:0-15459 GCF_018070245.1 Micromonospora sp. M61
GGCCGGCGCCGTCGACGGAGGCGGCCTCGTACAGCTCGGTGGGCACCTGCTTGAGCCCGGCCAGGAAGATCACCATCGGTGCGCCGAACTGCCAGATGGCCAGCACCATCAACGTTTCGAGGGCCCAGTCCGGGTCGTTGACCCACGGCTTGCCCTGGATGCCGAAGAGGCTCAGCAGTGAGTTGAACGCGCCGTCACGGTTGAACATGTTGACCCAGACGATGGCCAACGCGACGCTGCCGCCGAGCAGCGACGGCAGGTAGAACAGCCCGCGGAACAGGCCCACGCCGCGCCATGCGCGGTTGAGCAGCAGCGCCACACCGAGCGCCGCGGCCAGCTTCAGCGGCACGGCGATCAGCGCGAAGGTCAGTGTCACCCGCACGGCGTGCCAGTACGACGGGTCGGCGGTGAACATCCGTTCGTAGTTGGCCAGCCCCACCCACTGGACCTCGGAGAAGGGGGTGAGGATGTCGTAGTTGGTGAAGCTCAGGTACAGCGACAGCAGCATGGGGACCGCCGTGACACCCATCAAGCCGATGAGCCACGGCGACAGGAAGACGTACCCCGCCAGACCTTCGCTGTGCCGGAAGCGCCCGGGCCCACGCCTTGCGGTGTGGGCCCGAACGGATCCGGGGCCGCGTCGGGTCGGGTCGGGCGCCGTGGTCAACGCCACGAACAGCTCCTCTCCTCGCCTCGTGGGGCGGTCAGGCGATGGCAGACTTGCACGCCTCAATGAACTGGGCGGCGGCCTCGGCGGTGGTGGCCCGGCCGTACTGCGCGTTCTCGGCAGCCTTGATCAGCTCGGAGCGCACCTTGCTGTGTCCCTTGATCGGCACCTGCGGTGACTTGCCGAACTTCTGGGTCAGCTCCGCCTCGACGGCGATGGACTGCTTCATCGCGGGGTCGGTGGTGTCCTCGCTGACCGCGCGGCGCAGGTCCTGGTTGGACGGCAGGCCGCGGTCGGTGCCGAGCAGCTTGACCGCCTCCTGGTCGTTGTTCAGGAAATTGATCACATCGACCGCGACGTCCTTGTTCTTGCTGCCCTTGAACACCGACCAGTACATCGAGGCCCGGGCCCACTGCGCGCTCGGGTCACCGGGGTAGGCGACCACGCCCAGCTCGTCCTTGGTGTTCTTCTTCAGGTCCGGCATCTGGTTGGCCCACACCCAGGAGGTGGCCGACTTACCGGTGACCACCAGCTGCTTGGTGATGTCGCTGGAGTTGCCCTCGTGGATGACGTCGGCGCTCGGGGTGGCCTTGCGGTCCCGGGCGCCCTTCCACAGGTCGAACCACCTGGTCACGTCCTCGGCGGTGAAGCCCAGCTCGGAGCCCTTGTAGAGGTCCTTGCCCTGCTGCCGAAGCCAGACCCAGAACGCCTTGTAGTCGGCGCTCGGGTCCTGCGTGCCGGGCACCTTGGTCTTGGCGGTGACCTGCTCGGCCCAGGCGATGTGCTCCTCCCACGACATTCCGGTGGTGGGCTCGGGCAGGTTGTTCTTGGTCAGCAGCGTCTTGTTGTAGACCAGACCCTGGGTGTTCTCCCCGGCGGCCAGACCGGCGAGCTTGCCGTCGACCACGCCGTACTGCCAGAGGCTCTCGGGGAACTTGGAGGTGTCCAGCTTTCCGGACTTCTGGTAGGAGGTCAGGTCGAGCGTGGTGTTGCGGGACGCGTACTCGGCCAGGTAGTTGTCGTCGATCTGGAACAGGTCCGGCGGGTTGCCGCCGGCGGTGAGGGTGGCCAGCTTGTCGAAGTAGCCCTGGTTGGCCTGCCAGGTCTTCTCGAACGTCACGTTCGGGTGCTTCCTGGTGTAGAGCGCGAGGGCGTCCTCGGTCAGCTTGGCCCGGGCGTCGCCGCCCCACCAGAAGATGGAGAGCTTGACCGGGGCGTTCGGGTCGGCCGCGCCGCCGCCGTCGTCGTCTCCGCAGGCGGCGGCTCCGAACATCAGCGGCGCGGCGACCGTCACGGCGAGCAGGCCGCGCAGCAGGCGCCGCCGAGGCAGCGCGGTACGGTGATTGCGCCCGGCAGGCGCGTTAGTGGTGGGGGGCGTTGCGGGGTGCATGTGCGCTCACTCCTCGGCATTAGGAGGCGACGGCGTCACCGGTGGCCGCGGTCGGGATGCCCGGGCCCGCAGGGCAATGCGGGTCCGGGCCAGGCGGCGCGGCCAGGGGACGTGCCGGTCGGGCGTACGGGCCCGGGCCGGTCGAGTCGCGGATGACCAGGTCGGTCTGGAGCATTACCTGTGCGGTGGTACGACGGACGCCGAGCGCCGTGCCGGCACCGAGCCCTCGCGCGCCGCGCGGTGATTCGGTGTCCTGTTGCAGCAGCATGTCGACGGCCGTCCGGCCGGCGGCCCCGGTGGGTGTGGCCACCGTCGTCAGTTTGGGGCGGGTGAGCCGGCTCAGGGCGATGTCGTCGACCCCGACGACGCTCACCTCCTGCGGCACCCGCACCCCGAGCGCGTCCAGCCCCTCGATGAGGCCGATCGCCATCAGGTCGTTGTAGGCGAGCACGGCCGACACACCGCTGCGCCGCACCTGCTCGGCGATGGCGGAGCCGCCGGTCTCGGTGGGCGCGTTCGGGCCGAGCACTGTCAGCTCCGCGCCACCCGCCCGGGCGGCCGTGCCGGCGGCGCGGCGCATCTCCCGGTTGGTCCACGAGCTGCGCGGGCCACCGAGCAACGCGATGCTGCGGTGCCCGAGGCCGATCAGGTGCTCGATCGCCGCCCGGGCACCCTGCCCGACGTCCATCAGCACGCAGGGCAGGCCGGTCACCTGTCGGTTGACGACCACCAGCGGCACCTCACGGCTGAGCTGTTCGATCAGGCTGTTGCTCATCCGAGGACTGCACAGCAGCACCCCGTCCACCTGCTTGGCCAGCGCGTGGACCAGCTCCTCCTCGACGGTCGGATCCTCGTTGGTGTCGGCCACGAAGACGTGGTAGTCGCGGTGCCGGGCCTGACTCTCCGCCGCCTTGATCAGTGGCGGGAAGAACGGGTTCGCGATGTCCGCGATGATCAGCCCGATGTTGTGCGTACGCCCGGTGATCAGCGCCCGGGCGGCGCGGTTGGGCCGGTAGCCCAGATCCTCCGCGCAGGCCAGCACCCGGACCCGGGTCTCCGGGTTGACCAGGTGCGGAGCGGAGAAGGTGCGGGACACGGTGGAGATGTGCACACCGGACGCCCGAGCGACGTCCCGGATGGTGACTGGCACGGCGGCCCCTTCGTCCGATGTGGTGGTGGTCACGTGGGTGTGGCCATTAATGCAAACGGTTGCGCCAGTGTCAACGGTGGATGGTTACGGCTTTGTTGCACCCACACTCCCCTTGGTGACTTGCTGCCCCGCAAACACGGATATTTGCCGCCGATTGCGTCACCCTCGTTGACGCAGTCGGATCGATCGTGATTACTTCAGTGCAAACGTTTGCAGGATCACCGGGGAGGCGACCGCATGTCACCGAGAGTCGACGGCCGGGTCCGGTACGCCGTCGTGGGCACCGGCGCCCGGGCGGAGATGTTCGTCCGCGCCCTGGTGCTCGACCACGCCGACACCACCGAGCTGGTCGCGTTCGCCGACGTCAACCAGGCCCGGATGGACGCGCACAACCGCTGGCTGGCCGAGCTGGGCCACCGCCCGGTGCCCACGTACCCGGCGGGTGACTTCGCGGCCATGCTGGACAAGGAGCGGGTCGACGTCGTCCTGGTCACGAGCGTGGACGTCACCCACGACGAGTACGTGGTGGCCGCGCTGCGCGCCGGGCGGGAGGTCGTCACCGAGAAGCCGATGACCGTGGACGCGCCGCGCTGCCGGCGCATCCTGGACGCGGTCACCGAGACCGGCGGTCGGGTGACTGTCGCGTTCAACTACCGCTACAACCCGCTGCACGAACAGGTCCGCCGGCTGCTCGCCGAGGGCGCGGTCGGTGAGATCGGCTCGGTGCACTTCGAGTGGCTGCTCGACGTACGCCACGGCGCCGACTACTTCCGCCGCTGGCACCGCGACAAGGCCACGTCCGGCGGGCTGATGGTGCACAAGGCCAGCCACCACTTCGACCTGGTCAACTGGTGGCTGGCCGCCACCCCCGTCGAGGTGTACGCGGCGGGCCGGCTGTTCTTCTACGGCGAGGACGGCCGCCGGCACGGCTACGCCCGCGACTACGACCGGGCACACGGCTCCCCCGCCGCCGTCGACGACCCGTTCGCGCTGCGACTCGACGCCCACCCCCGGTTGCGTGAGCTGTACCTCGACGCCGAGGCCGAGGACGGCTACCAGCGCGACCGCAACGTCTTCGCTCCCGGAGTCAGCATCGAGGACGACATGGCGGTGCTCGCCCGCTACTCCACCGGCGCCACGATGACCTACCACCTCACCGCCTACGCGCCCTGGGAGGGTTACCGGGTGATGGTCAACGGCAGCCGGGGTCGGCTGGAGCTGGAAGTCACCGAGAACGACTTCGTCGACCGGGGCACCGCCGGAGCCGTCAAGGGCGCCGCCCTGCACGGCACCGAGGCGCCGGCCGAGGGCGGTGGTGCGACCCTCACCCTGCGCCCGTTCTGGCAACCGCCCCGACAGATCCCCGTCGAGGGTCGCAGCCGGCACGGCCACGGTGGCGCGGACGCCCGGATGACCGCTGTGCTCTTCGGGGGTCAACCCGACCCCCTGGAGCGCGCCGCGACCGCCCACGACGGCGCGTTGGCCCTGCTCACCGGCCTGGCGGCCAACCGGTCCTTCGAGACCGGTCAACCGGTCCGGGTCGCCGACCTGCTCACCCCCCGCTGACCTGGAGACGAGGAGCCCATCCCCGTGCCGACGTTCGACCACAACGACCTGCTCCTGCCGCCCGAACCGGGCCAGCGCGCGCTGGCCCGGGAGCTGTACGCCCTCGCAGCGGAGCAGCCCATCATCTCGCCGCACGGGCACGTCGACCCGGCCCTGCTGGCCGAGGACCGACCCTTCCCGGACCCGGCGCAGCTGCTCATCGTGCCCGACCACTACCTGACCCGGATGCTGCTCAGTCAGGGCGTCCCCCCGTCGGACCTGGGTGTGCCCACCCGTGACGGCAGCCCGGTGGAGACCGACGGGCGGGTGATCTGGCGACGCTTCGCCGCGCACTGGCACCTGTTCCGGGGCACCCCCTCGCGGCTCTGGTTGGAGCAGACCTTCCGCACCGTGTTCGGGGTGCACACCCCGCTCGGCCCGGCCACCGCCGACACCCTCTACGACGAGATCGCGGCCCGCCTCGCCGAACCGGACTTCCGGCCCCGGGCGCTGTTCGAGCGGTTCAACATCGAGGTGCTCGCCACCACCGAGTCGCCGCTGGACGACCTCGGCCAGCACGCCAAACTCGCCGCCGACGGCTGGGGCGGGCCGGGCGGCCGGGTCGTCACCACCTTCCGCCCCGACGACGTGGTGGACATGGAGTTCGACGACTGGTCGACCAACGTGGAGCGGCTCGGTGAGCGGGCCGGCGAGGACACCGGCACGTACGCCGGTTACCTGGCCGCGCTGCGCGCCCGGCGCGCCGCGTTCATCGCCGCCGGCGCGACGTCCTCCGACCACGGCCACCCCACCGCGCGGACGCTGGACCTGACGCCGGCAGAGGCCGAGCGGCTGTACGACCGGGGCCGGCGCGGCGAGGCCGACGCCCCCGACGCCGAGGCGTTCCGGGCGCACATGCTTGTGGAGTTCGCCCGGATGTCACTCGACGACGGCCTGGTCATGCAGCTGCACCCCGGCGCGGTGCGCAACCACAACCGGTGGCTGCACGCCCGGCACGGCCGCGACGTCGGCGGCGACATCCCGCAGGCCACCGAGTACGTGCACGCGCTCGCCCCGCTGCTGGAGCGCTACGGCAACGACCCGCGGCTGCGGGTGGTGCTCTACACCCTCGACGAGGACACCTTCACCCGGGAGCTGGCGCCCCTCGCGGGCGGGTATGCCGCGCTGCTGCTCGGCGCGCCCTGGTGGTTCCTGGACTCCCCCGAGGTGCTGCGCCGGTTCCGGGAGACGGTCACCGAAACCGCGGGCTTCTACAACACCACCGGGTTCGTCGACGACACCCGGGCGTTCTGCTCCATCCCGGTACGCCACGACGTCGCACGTCGGGTCGACGCCGGCTTCCTGGCCCGGCTCGTCGCCGAGCACCGGCTGCCGATGGACGAGGCCGCCGAGACCATCGTCGACCTGGCGTACCGGCTGCCCAAGCGGGTCTTCAACTTCGGAAAGGCCGACCAGTGACGGTGACCATCACCTCCGTCGAGGTGCACGACGTGCGGTTCCCGACCGCCGCCCGGGGCGACGGCTCCGACGCGATCAACCGGGGCGACTACTCGGCGACGTACGTGGAGCTGGGCACCGACGCCGGCCCGACCGGCGCGGGGTTCACCTTCACCAACGGCCGGGGCAACGAGATCACCTGCGCGGCGGTCCGCGCGCTCGCCCACCACGTGCGGGGGCGCACGATCGAGGAGATCACGGCCGAGCCGGTCGCGTTCTGGCGCTCGCTCAGCGCCGACGTGCAGCTGCGGTGGCTGGGCCCGGAGAAGGGCGTCATCCACATGGCGACCGGGGCGCTGGTCAACGCGGTGTGGGACCTGCGGGCCACGTTGGCCGGCAAGCCGATGTGGCGGTTCCTCGCCGAGCTGCCCACCGACGAGCTAGTGGCCAGCGTCGACTTCCGGCACATCACCGACGCGATCACCCCGGACGAGGCGGCGGCCATCCTCGACAAGGGGCGCGACGGCCTGGCCGACCGGTTGGCCACCCTCGAACGGGACGGTTTCCCCTCGTACACCACCTCGGTCGGCTGGCTCGGCTACCCCGACGACAAGGTGCGGGCGCTGACCCGGCAGGCGTACCAGGACGGCTGGCGGGCGATGAAGATGAAGGTCGGCGGCCCGCTCGCCGACGACCTGCGGCGGGCCCGGATCATCCGGGAGGAGATCGGCGCGGACGCGCTGCTGATGATGGACGCCAACCAGGTCTGGGACGTCGACGAGGCGATCACCGCGATGGCCACGCTGGCCGAGGTCGACCCGTACTGGATCGAGGAGCCCACCCACGCCGACGACATCCTCGGCCATGCCCGGATCGCCCGGGCGGTGACCGAGCTGACCGGCGGCCGGTGCCGGGTGGCCACCGGTGAGGTGGCCGCCAACCGGGTGATCTTCAAGCAGTTGTTGCAGGCCGACGCGATCGGCGTGATGCAGATCGACGCGTGCCGGGTCGGCGGCGTCAACGAGGTCCTCGCCGAGCTGCTGCTGGCGGCGAAGTTCGGGGTGCCGGTCTGCCCGCACGCCGGCGGTGTGGGCCTCTGCGAGTACGTCCAGCACCTGGCGATCTTCGACTACCTGCGGGTGGGCACCGGCCTGGACGGTCGGATGGTCGAGTACGTCGACCACCTGCACGAGCACTTCGTCGATCCGGTCCGGACCCGCGGTGGCCGCTACCTGCTGCCCGAGCGACCGGGATACAGCGCCACCATGAAGCCGGCCTCGATCGCCGAGTTCCGCTTCCCGGACGGCCCGGCATGGCGGTGACCGTCGGCGCCTCCCGGCTCGGCCTGGGCATGCTGCGCCACCTGCCCGCCGAGGCCCGCCCCCTGATCCGGCCGGGCACCGTGCCGACGGGCATCGTGCACCTCGGCCTGGGGGCGTTCCACCGGGCACACCAGGCCGTCTTCACCGAGGCGGCGGTCGGCGCGGCCGGCGGCGACTGGGGCATCATGGCCGTCGCCCCCCGCAGCACCGCGATGGTCGAGGCGATCGCCGCCCAGGACAACCTGTTCAGCGTCAGCACCCTCTCCGCCGCCGGCAGCGCCACCCGGGTGGTGGGCGCCCTGAGCGGCGTACGGCACGCTCCCCGCGACCCGGACGCCGTGGTGGCGCTGCTCGCCGACCCGGCGGTACGCGTGGTGACCCTGACCGTCACCGAGAAGGCGTACCAACTCGACCCCGTGACCGGCGAGCTGTCCCCGGACGCGGCGCTCGCCGCGGACCTGGCCGGCGGCCGACCCCCGACCACGGTGCCGGGGCTGCTGCTGCGCGGGCTGGCCGCGCGGGCCGCCGCGGACGCCGGGCCGGTGGCACTGGTGAGCTGCGACAACCTCCCGGCCAACGGCCGGCGACTGCGCGGAATGCTCGACCAGGCGGTCGGGCGTGCCGACAGGGTGCCCGCCGGGCTGGTCGAGTGGGTGGCCGCCAACGTCACCTGCCCGGGGACCATGGTGGACCGGATCGTGCCGGCCAGCACCCCGGAGACGATCGAGGCGGCACGGCGGGTGCTCGGCGTGACCGACCTGGCAGCGGTCGCCGCCGAACCGTACGCGCAGTGGGTGATCGAGGACGACTTCCCCGGCGGACGGCCCGGCTGGGAGCACGCCGGGGCGGTGCTCACCGACGACGCCGGCCCGTGGGAGCGGCTGAAACTGCGCACCCTCAACGGCGTGCACTCTGCCATCGCGTACCTCGGTGCGCTGGCCGGTCGGGAGACCATCGCCGAGGCGCTGGAGATCCCGCACCTGGCCGACGTGCTGCGCCGGCTGATCGCCGAGGACGTCGCGGCCAGCTTCACGCCGCCGGACGGGGTCCGGGTGGTCGACTACGGCGAGCAGGTCCTCGCCCGGTTCGGCAACCCGGCAATCCACCACCGCACCCTCCAGGTCGCGTTGGACGGCTCGCAGAAGCTGCCGCAACGCGTCCTGCACACCATCGCCGACCTGCGCGCGACCGGCCGGTCCGCGCGCTGGGGCGCGCTGGTCGTGGCGTCCTGGTTGCGCTTCGCGCTGGGGTACGCCGACGACGGGCACCCGTTGCCGTTCCAGGACCCCCTCGCCGGGCCGATCCGCGCCGCGCTGGATGCCGGTGCGCAGAGCCCGGCGGGTGCCGTCGACGCGCTCTTCGCGCTGCGCGAGGTCATCCCGGTCGAGGTAGCCGAGGACGACGAGGTCCGCGCCGACGTGATCGCCTGGTTGACCGCGCTGCAACGACACGGCGTCGAGGCCACACTGGCCGGTGCCCGGTGAACGGGCCGACACTGGCCGGTGCGCGGTGAACGGGCCGACACCGGCCGGTCGGTGGTGAGCGCTGTGACGCCGCCCCGGGTGGCGGTGATCGGGGCGAACGGGCACGGCCGGTGGCACCGGCGGGTGATCGCCCCGCTGCACGCCGCCGGCCGGTTGCGGCTGGTCGCCCTGGTCGACGTCCGACCGGTGGAGGACGATCCGGCGGCGCCGGTGCCACCCGGGGTCGAGGTGTTCACCGACCACCGGGCGATGCTCGCCGCCACCCGGCCGGAGGTGGTGGTGATCTGCACGCCGCCGCACACCCACCTGGCGATCGCCCGGGACGCCCTGGCCACCGGCGCGGACCTGCTGTTGGAGAAACCGCCGGTGTTGTCGCTGGCCGAGCACGAGGAGCTGGCCTGGGCGCTGACCGCCGCCGGCCGGGTGGCGCAGGTCGGTTTCCAGGCGCTCGGCTCGGCGGCCCTGACCGCGCTGACCGACGCGCTGGCGGCGGGCCGGCTGGGCACGGTCACCGGCATCTCCACCGTCGCCGCGTGGCAACGGCCGGACGCCTACTACGCCCGCTCCCCGTGGGCCGGTCGGCGAAGCCTCGACGGCCGGCCGGTGCTGGACGGCGCGTTGGCCAACCCGCTCGCGCACGCGGTGATGCAGTGCCTGGCGGTCGCCGAGGCGCTCGGTGGGGCGACGCCCTGGCCGGTGGCGATCGAGGTGGAACGCTACCGGGTCCGCCCGATCGAGGTGGAGGACACTGCCGTGCTGCGGGTCCTGTTCCGCGCCGGTCCGCCGGTGCTGGTGGCGGTGACCCTGGCCGCCGAGGAGTTCGTGGCGGGTGAGGTGGTGGTGACCGGCACGGCGGGTCAGGCGGTGCTGGAGTACCCGACGGACCGGTTGCGGCTGCCCGGGGACGTGGTGACCCGCCGCGTCCCGGGGCGGGTGGGGTTGCTGGAGAACCTGCTGGCGCACCGGGACGACCCGGCGGCGGTGCCGCTGATCGCGCCGCTGGCCCGTACCGCGCCGTTCACCGCGCTGCTGGACGCGCTGCGGGTCGCCCCCGAGCCCCGGCTGCTCGACGGCGACCTGGTGACCGTCGTCGGTGAGGGCGGGGAACGGGTACGCCACCTGCGGGGCGTGGTCGACGTGCTGCGTCGGGCGGCCGAGCGGGGGGCGCTTCCGAGCGAACTGGCGGTGCCGTGGGCGGCGGCGGCGTATCGCGCCGAGTTGACCGGATAGGGGGCCCACGGCAACCGGAGTACAAACGCCGCCCGCACTCGGGGCGGTCACATCGGACACACCCCCGAATATCCGACTGCCCCTCCACCACCAGCGAATGGGAAGAGTCGATGCGCAGAATCCTCACCGGCGTTACGGTGATCGCCCTCCTGCTCGGTGCCAGCCCGGCCGCCGCCGCTGCGCGCCCCGACACCCCGGCCACCGACGGGCTCTCCTGGCTGGCCGGCCATCTCGGACGGCAGACCCTGCCCGAGCGGGACGGCTGGGCGGCCGAGGGCACCGGCACCACCGGCGGTTCGACGGCCGCTCCCGACCGGACCCGGGTGGTGCACAGCCGGGCCGAGCTGGTCGCCGCCCTGGGCGGTGACAACGCCAGCAACGCCACCGACGCCACGCCGAAGCTCATCTACGTCGACGGCGCCATCGACGGTTTCGAAGGACCGGAGGGCACCGCGCTGAGCTGTGCCGACCTGGCCGACCCGGCGTACCGGTTGGACGCCTACCTGGCCGCGTACGACCCGGCGGTGTGGGGACGGGTGCCCCCGAGCGGGCCACTGGAAGAGGCCCGGGTGCGTTCGGTGACCAACCAGACCCGGCAGACCCAGATCAACGTCGGCCCGAACACGACGATCGTCGGGCTGCGCGGCGCCCGCCTGACCGGGCTCACCCTCATGATCGACCGGGCGTCGAACGTCATCGTCCGCAACCTGACCCTCGTCGACGCCCGGGACTGCTTCCCCGCCTGGTCACCGACCGACGGCGAGGCCGGCAACTGGAACAGCCAGTACGACCAGATCTCGGTACGCCGCAGCGAGAACGTCTGGGTCGACCACAACACCTTCACCGACGGCGACAACCCGGACAGCGCCCAACCCGTCTACTTCGGACGGCCCTACCAGGTGCACGACGGGTCTCTGGACGTCACGCACACCGCCAGCCTCGTCACCGCGTCGTGGAACCGCTTCACCGGGCGGGACAAGCTGCTGCTGCTCGGCTCGTCCAACACTGTCGGCCCGGACGTGGGCCGGTTGAAGGTCACTCTGCACCACAACCTCTTCGACGGCGTCCTGCAACGGCTGCCCCGGGTGCGCTTCGGTCAGGTCGACATCTACAACAACCACTACCGGCTCGGCGGGGACGACTTCCAGTACGCGCTGGGCGTCGGTGTCCAGTCGGCGATCTACGCGCAGAACAACTTCTTCACCCTGGACGCGCCGGCCGACCCGGCCGACCTGCTCTACGACTGGGGCGGCACCGCGCTGACCGAGCGGGGTTCCTGGGTGCGCCAGAGCGGCAGCCCGGCCCGGCCGGTCGACCTGCTGGCGGCGTACAACGCGACCCATAACCCGGACCTGGCCGCCGACGCGGGCTGGACGCCCACCCTGCGCCGCGACCCCGTCCTGCCGGCACCGCTGGTTCCCCTCCTGGTGGGCCCCCTCGCCGGCGCCGACCGGCTGCCGATCTGACCGCTCGGCGCGCCCGCAACTCGCGGTCGGGTCGGCGACGTAGGGGCCCATCGATGTGGTGAAGATCGGCTATAAGTGACGCATGGACTTCCCGCCGCACCTGGGCAGCATGCCGATGCACGCGATCACCGAGATCCACGGCGAACCGGGCCTGCTGGAACGCTTCCGGTTGGAGGTCCAGCAGTTCGACGACGACGACCGGGAGCGGCTGAACGCCGCGCTGGACCTCGCCGCCGAGCTGCACCGCGACGACCGACGGGTCCGCGAGCCGTACCTGAATCACCTGCTGCGGGTGGCGATCCGGTTGATGCACCACTACCAGGTGCGCGACGTGGAGGTGATCGTCGCCGGCCTGCTGCACGACGCGGTGGAGGACCACCCGGCCGAGCTGGCCGGCGGTGAGCCGGGGGCCGACCCAACCGCTGCGGCGCTGGTCGCGCTCGCCGCGCGGTTCGGGCCGCGGGTGGCCACCCTGGTCGCCGCCGTCACCAACCCGGGGTACGACCCGGAGCGGGACCGCAACGCGCAGTACCGGGAGCACCTGGCGGTCAGCCTGGACCGGGAGCCCTGGGCCCGGGTGATCAAGGTGTCGGACTTCACCGACAACGGCGTGGGGGTGATCCACACGGTCGGGCCGAAGGTCGTCTCGTCGGCCCGGAAGTACCGGCCGCTGGTGCCACTCTTCCGGGACCTGATCGGCCGACCGGACACCCCGTTGTCGCCGGCGGTGAAGCGGCACATCTTCGGCCAGCTCGACCTTGCCGAGGAGCGGTTCAGCGCCATCCTCGACCAGCCCGCCCCGAACTGACGGCCCGTTCCCGAGCTGACCGCCGCCTCTGAGCTGACGGTCGCCGCATCACCCGACCGGGTTCCGCGACAAGTTCTCGGATCTTCGGCGAACCTCTCGCATTACGGTGAGTTTGCGCCAGATGAGAGGCATCAGCCCTCTTGGTCCCGATTTCTGGTGTGACCCCGATCGAGAGGATTCGGACCATGCGCGACCTTTCTCGTCGTGATCTGCTCAAGGCGACGGCCGTCGGCGCCGGAGCGGTCGCTCTTCCAAGCGTGATCGCCGGCAGCTCGGCGATCGCGGCCGACGGTCCCGGGTCGTCCTCCGGCGCCACGTACCCACCGGCGGAACTGACCGGGCGCATCGTCCGCCCCCAGAGCCCGAACTATGCGGAGGCCAGCCTCGGCTGGGACGAGCTGTTCGTGCGCTACCCCCTGGTCATCGTGTTCGCCCAGGAGACCCAGGACGTGGTCAACGCCCTCACCTGGGCGCGGCAACACGACGTCGCACTGCGGGTACGCAGCGGTCGCCACAGCCTCGAAGGCTGGTCGAACGTCGACAACGGCATCGTGATCGACGTCAGCGAGCTGAAGGACGTCCACATCGACGCCGCCGCTCGCGTGGCGAAGCTCGGCGCGGGGCTCAACCAGTCGGAGGCGATCACCGCACTCGGGGAGTACGACTTCGCGGCGACGACCGGAACGGAGGGGACCGTCGGCCTGTCCGGCGCGACCCTCGGCGGTGGCTTCGGGTTCCTCACCCGCTATCTCGGCATGGCCTGCGACAACCTGATCGGCGCGGAGATCGTCGTCGCGGCCGGCGCCAACGGCGCGAAGGTGCTCGAGGTGGACCCGTGGAATTACCCGGACCTGCTCTGGGCCCTGCGCGGCGCCGGAAACGGCAACTTCGGGATCGTCACGTCGCTGACCTACAAGGTGGCCCCGCTGAAGAGCGTCGCCTACCTTCAGGCGACCTGGCCGGGCCTCGACAACCTGCACGAGGTCTTCGAAAACTGGCAGCGCACCGCGCCCTTCAGCGACCCCCGCCTCGGCACCCAGGTCGAGGTGCACCCGAACGAGATCCTGCTGTTCGCGGTGCTCGCCGAGGGATCGGAGGCCGAGACGAGGAAACTGCTGGAGCCCATCCTCTCGATCGGCGACCCCGAGGTCACAGTCCAGATCGGCGGCTGGAGCGAGACCTACTCCGGCTTCCAGATCCCGAGCGACGAAGAGCCGGCGAAGTGGAAGTTCTTCTCGCAGTTCACCAGGGAGCCCTTCCCGGCGAAGGCGATCAGTATCGTCCGCGAGTTCATGGAGAACTCCCCGTCGCCGGACAGCAACTTCTTCACCCAGGCCTTCGGGTCCGGAGCCCAACGACAGGAACCCTTCGGCGGCGCGGCCTTCCCGCACCGCGACGCGCTCTTCTACTCCGAGCCCGGCGCGGGCTGGGGCACCCGCGGCGAGCCCGACAGCGATGACGCCATCACCCCGATCGCCCAGACCTGGATCGCCGAGTTCAGCCAGGCGCTGCGGCCCTACGTGGACGGCGCCTACGTCAACGTGCCGAACATCGGCATGGCGGAGTGGGAGGAGGCCTACTGGGGCCGCAACTTCCCACAGCTGCGCAAGATCAAGGCGAAGTACGACCCGCACAACGTCTTCCAGTACGAGCAGAGCATCCCGCCCGCGACGCACTGACCAACCTGACCGGTCAGACCAGCCGGACTGGTAAGACCAGCCGGACTGGTAAGACCAGCCGGACTGGCCTGACCAGCGACGCGCGAGGCACACCACCCGCTCGGCTGGATCTCCTCCCACCCCACCCACCCCAGCCGCCCCCTTTGCTCTGCACCCATGGACGCACCACTTACAGACCGTGAGCGTCGCATCCGTGGGTGCAGAGCAAAGGACGGATGTCCGGGGGCGCCGGGAGGCCGGCTGGGCGGAGTGTGGGCTGGTGGGACGCCGGTATGGGCCCTGCGGCCGGCCGGTCACGGAAAGGGGACGGTCACCCTGGGTGCAGGCCGGCGCGAACAAGACGCTCCAGCCACGGGGTCGGCGCGACCCCCAACTCGCGGCCCAGGTCGGCGCGGAACAGCTCGAACCGCCGTACCGCCTCGTTGATGTTGCGCTCCGCCAGGTGCACCGCGATCAGCGTGCGGGTGGCGCTCTCCCGCAGCGGCTCCAACTGCACAGCGGTCAACGCCACCTGCACCGCCTCGCTGTACCGGCCCTGCGCGGTGAGCCGCTCGGCGAGCGCCTCCAACGCGTACAGCTGGGTCTGGCGCAACCGTTCCCGCTCGGTCAGCACCCAGTCGTCGTACCAACCGGGCAGCAGCTCACCGGTCGCCAGCGCCGGCACACCCGGGGCGACGTCGACAGGTGACCCGCCGGCCAGCAGGGCGGTGGCCGCCGCGCCCAGGGTGGCCACGTCGCTGGTCACCCCGGCGGCCAGGGCCAGCCGGTCGTCCTCGTCCACCAGGGGGTCGGGAGTCACCCGGTGCAGCCGCCAGAGCATCGTGCGCAGGTTGGCCCGGGCCCGGTCCTCGTGCGAGCCGGGCCAGAGCGTGCCGGCGGCCTCCGAGCGGGCACACCGCTGGCGTACGCCGAGGTAGGCCAGCAGTCGGCGGGCGCCCTGCGGCACCGTCACCACCCGCCCGTCGCGTTCCAACCCGAACCCACCGAGCAGCCGCAACGCGTACCGGGGAGGCCGCCCCTCCTCGATCTCGGGTGCCGCGGTGCGAAGGTCGTGTGTAACCTCGTGAACAGCCATTCCTGCGCCTCTCGCACCCGATCGCCCCGTGGGACTTCACGGTCGGGTGTGGACGATCGCCGCGCCAGCGCAGTGTCGTCACACCGACCCGGCGAGCGGCGTGGATCAACCGTTCGCCGGATCCGGCACCGACCGTTCAGCGCAGCTTGCTCAGCGTCCGGGCGTACCCGGTCCACTCGGCGGCG
>NZ_JAGPYA010000097.1:0-14837 GCF_018070245.1 Micromonospora sp. M61
GGTGACTGCTCAGCAGTCGTCGTGCCCAGACTGCTCAGCAGTCGTAGTACATGGCGAACTCGTGCGGGGTCGGGCGCAGGCGCACCGGGTCGACCTCGTTGGCGCGCTTCCAGTCGACCCAGGTCGAGATCAGGTCGGGCGTGAAGACGCCGCCGTCGAGCAGGTAGTCGTGGTCGGCCTCGAGCGAGTCGAGCACGGCCGACAGCGAGCCCGGCACCTGCTTGACGTCGCCCCACTCCTCCGGCGGGAGGTCGTAGAGGTCCTTGTCGATCGGCGTCGGCGGCTCGATCTTGCTCTTGATGCCGTCGAGGCCGGCCATCATCATGGCCGAGAAGGCCAGGTAGACGTTGGCCGACGGGTCCGGGACGCGGAACTCGACGCGCTTGGCCTTCGGGTTGCTGCCGGTCACCGGGATGCGGGTGCAGGCGGAACGGTTGCGCTGCGAGTAGACCAGGTTGACCGGCGCCTCGAAGCCCGGCACCAGACGACGGTACGAGTTGATCGTCGGGTTGGTGAAGGCCAGCAGCGACGGCGCGTGGTGCAGCAGGCCACCGATGTACCAGCGGGCCATGTCGGACAGGCCGGCGTAGCCGGTCTCGTCGTAGAACAGCGGCTCACCGTTGAGCCAGAGGCTCTGGTGGGTGTGCATGCCGGAGCCGTTGTCGCCGAACAGCGGCTTGGGCATGAACGTCGCGGTCTTGCCGTTGGCCCAGGCCTCGTTCTTCACGATGTACTTGAAGAGCTGGAGCTGGTCACCGGCGTGCAGCAGGGTGGAGAACCGGTAGTTGATCTCGGACTGGCCGGCCGTGCCCACCTCGTGGTGCGAGCGCTCCACGTTGAAGCCGGTGTCGACGAGGCGGCGCACGATGGAGTCGCGCAGGTCGGCGTAGTGGTCGACCGGCGGCACCGGGAAGTAGCCGCCCTTGTAGGCGGTCTTGTAACCACGGTTGCCGCCCGGCTCTTCGCGGCCGGTGTTCCAGGCGCCCTCGATCGAGTCGATGTAGTAGAACGACTGGTGCGCCGAGGTCTCGTGGCGGATCGAGTCGAAGATGTAGAACTCCGCCTCAGCGCCGAAGTAGGCGGTGTCGGCGATGCCGCTCGCCGCCAGGTACGCCTCGGCCTTCTTCGCCACGTTGCGCGGGTCGCGGCTGTAGGCCTCGCGGGTGAACGGGTCGTGGATGAAGAAGTTCAGCGCGAGAGTCTTCTGCGCGCGGAACGGGTCGATGAACGCGGTGGCGACATCCGGGAGCAGGAGCATGTCCGACTCGTGGATCGCCTGGAAACCGCGGATCGACGAACCGTCGAACGCGAGGCCGTCGGTGAAGAGATCGTCGTTGACGGACTCGACCGGCAGGTTGAAGTGCTGCATCACGCCGGGCAGGTCACAGAAACGAACGTCGACGAACTTCACGTCCTCGTTCTTGAGGTATCGCAGCAGTTCCTCGGGGTTGGCGAACACACATCCTCCTGGCACGTCCACGGGGTGGCTAGGCTTCTGGCGACGCTATGGCCGGGGGGTTGCCCGGCCGTGTCTCCGTTGTTTCTGCCGTGTTACGTCCCTCGCGGAGCGTCAGCGGCGCCCCTGTTCACGCCTTCGGCCCGTCGCGAACGTCGTACCGACTGTGCCAGTGTAGTGACATCTGATGCCTTTGGCCTGAATCGGCACACAGTGGCGGCGGCACCCGGCGAGCCCTCGTCGCGACGCGGATACCCTTGATCGCTGTGACCAATCCGCACGTCCCGGCAGCGCCGGCCACCGACCCCACCTTCACCCCGCCGACCCTCGGACGCCGCTTCGGGGCGCTGATCATCGACTGGGTGCTCTGCCTGCTGGTGTCCAACATCTTCGCCGACCCGGTACGCGACGGCTGGGCGCCGGTGCTGGTGCTGGTCCTGATGTACGGCATCTTCCTCGGCCTGTTCGCCCAGACCCCGGGCATGTACGTCACGAAGATCCGCTGCGTGAACTGGCACGACGGCGGTCGGATCGGGGTGCTCCGAGGACTGATCCGGGGTCTGTTGCTGGCCCTCGTCGTCCCCGCGCTGATCATGGATGGGCACCGTCGCGGCCTGCACGACAGGCTCGCCGACTCGGTCATCGTCGACGCGCCGCGCGGCTGAGCCCGCCGAACAACGAGAAAGAGCCGGACCCACACGGGTCCGGCTCTTTTCAGGCGTACGCCAGAGGGGTCAGCGGCCCCGCGACTGGCGGAAGGCGCCCGGCGGCCGCATGTTCTTCGGGATCGCGCCCTTGGGCATCTGGGGCCGGGCGGTGAGCGCCTTGAGTCGCTTGTCCAGCGAGTTGACGTCCTTGCCGGAGAGCGCGCGGGGCAGGCGCAGCAGCGTCGTCCGCAGCTTGCGGATCGGCAGCTCGCCCTCCTCCTGCCCGATCACGTAGTCGTGCAGGGGAGCGGAGCCGATCACCTTGGACAGCCGCCGCTTCTCCTGCCCGAGCAGGCCGCGCACCCGCTGCGGGTTGCCCTCGGCCAGCAGGATCACGCCCGGGCGGCCGATCACCAGGTGGACCATGTCCATCTGGGTGGTCGAGCTGACCGCCGGGGTCACCCGCCAGTCGCCGCGCATGTTCTCCATGATCTGCGCCGCCGCGCCGGGCTGGCCCTCGGCGGCGTTCATCATCGCCTTGTTGGACCGCAGGTTGAGCACGATCAGCACCGCGAGCAGGACGAACAGGATGCCGATCGGCAGCCAGATCCAGCTCCAGAGGATGACCGCGACCACGGTGAGGGCGAGCGGGATGAGCACCGCGGCGGCGACCAACGGCGCGAACCACCGGTCCTGCTTGGCGGTGAACTTGAACACCATCCCGATCTGCTTCAGCCGCTGGCCGAACGAGACCTTCTCCTGGGGCTTTGCCATGCCGCAGAGTCTAGTGGTCGCCGCCTGCCCCGTTGATCCGCGTCCGGGTGCCGGGGCAGCTGAGTACCTTACGTCTCCTCACCGCCGCAGAACGGACGGGTAAGGAGGGTGCCGGCCGGGAAGATGAGGCGGTGTGCCCATGCCCGGGTGGGGCCTTCGCGCGAAGAGTCGTCAGCAGAAGACGACGACGCCACGAAGGAGCCCGACATGTTCGGCAACGACGCAGACTTCCTGCTCTCCCTGCACCGCACGCACACCGCCGAGCTGCGCGCCGAGGCGGCCGCGGAACGGCTCGCCCGGTCGCTGCCGCGTCCGGCCGGCCGCGATTGGCTGGGTCGGCGCAGGCACGCCAGCCGCACCGGCGACGCCCGCCGGTGACCGCGCCAGCCTCGGCGGCCACGGCGCCCGCCGTGCCGGCCGGCCGACTCGACGCCGCCCCGCCGCCCGGCCACCGGCCGATCGGCGGGGCTGTCGGCGGGAGCCGTCATGGCATGCTCGAACCTGTGACCGTTCGTGCCGCCAGTTCCGTCCTCGTCGGCCGCCATCGTGAGATCGCGGCGCTGCGCGACGCCCTGGGTCGCGCCCGGGTGGGGGAGCCGACCACAGTGCTGGTCGGTGGCGAGGCCGGCGTGGGAAAGACCCGGCTGCTGGAGGAGTTCGGTGCCTGGGCCACCGGCGGCGGGGCGCGGGTGCTGGTCGGCCAGTGCCTGGAGCTGGGCGAGGCGGGCCTGCCGTTCGCTCCGTTCGCCGCCGCGCTGCGCGCGGTGCTGCGGGCCGACGGCCCCGAGGTCTTCGCCGGCTACGAGGCGGAGTTCGCCCCGCTTCTGCCGGAGCTGGGACGGGCGTCCGCGGCGCTGGCCGGCCCTCGTCCCGTCCCGCTCAGTGACGCCCCGCGCGGTTACCTGTTCGACCTGGTCGCCGAGCTGTTCCAACGACTCGCCGACGCCCGCCCGCTGGTGCTGCTCATCGAAGACCTGCACTGGGCCGACCGCTCCACCCGGGACCTGATCGGCTTCCTGGTCCGGGCGGCGCGGCCGGGTCGCCTGCTGCTGGTCTGCACCTACCGCACCGACGAGTTGCAGCGCGGGCACCCGCTGCGCCCGTTCCTCGCCGAACTGGACCGCGCCCGCGGCGTGGAGCGGGTGGAGTTGGGCCGACTGGATCGCGACGGCACCGGCGCGATCCTCGCCGACCTGCTCGGCGCCGAGCCACCCGCCCGGGCCGTCGACGATGTCCACGGCCGCACCCAGGGTAACCCCTTCTTCATCGAGGAGCTGGCCGTCGCCGGCTCCCCGCTCGGCTGCGCGGCGCTCCCCGAGACGCTGCGCGACCTGCTGCTGGCCCGGGTGGACCGGCTCCCCGAGCCGACCCAGCGCGTGCTGCGCATCGCGGCTGCCGGCGGCACCCGCTTCGCCCACGACCTGCTCGCCGAGGTCGCCGGGCTGCCCGAGGCCGAGCTGGAGGACGCGCTACGCGTCGCCGTCGCCGCCCAGCTGGTGGTGGCCGACCGCGACGGTGACTACGAGTTCCGGCACGCGCTGGTCCGCGAGGCCGTGCACGACGAGTTGCTGCCCGGCGAACACGCCCGGCTGCACGCCCGCTTCGCCGCCGCCATCGAGGCCCAGCCGCACCTGGTCGCCGCCGGCCGGGCCCCGGCGGAGATCGCCCACCACTGGTACGCCGCGCACGACCACCCGCGTGCCCTCGTCGCGGCACGGGCCGCAGCGGTCGCCGCCGGCGACCGGTACGCGTACGCCGAGCAGCGCCGACTGCTGGAGCGGGCGCTGGAGTTGTGGGAGCTGGTGCCCGACGCCGCCGACCTGCTCGGCATGGACCACCTGGCGTTGCTGGAGCAGACGCTGGCCGCGGCGGTCACGGCCGGCGACTTCAGCCGGGCCATCACGCTGACCCGGGCCGGCCTGGCCGAGGTGGACGCCGACGCCGCACCGCTGCGCGCCGCCCGCCTGCTCAACCAGCGGGGTCGGCTGATGGCCCTGCTCGGCAAGAGTGACGGTCGCCGGGAGCTGGATGAGGCGTACCGGCTGGCCGCTGGCGGCCCCCGGGGAGCGGAGCGGGTCCGGCTGCTCGCCGACATCGCCGCGCACCTGGTCAAGATCGACCCCAAGCAGGCGGCCCGGGTGGCCGCCGAGGCCGCCGTTGACGCCGAGGCGTTCGGCGAGGACGTCGCCCTGCTGCACGCGCGGATCGCCCTGCTCTGCCACGGCGAGCGGGACCTGGAGCGAGGGCTGGCCGAGCTGAGCCAGGCCGAGGCCGTCGTCCGTGCGTCTGGGGACGCGTCGGGGCTGGTGCTCGCCCGGGTGTACCAGTCGGACGTGCTGTGCGAGCTGGGCCGCTACGCCGAGTCCGCGCAGGCTGCCGAGGCCGGCGTCGTCGAGGCGCGTCGGGTGGGGATCAGTCGCTCCACCGGGGCGTACCTGTTGTCCAACCGGGCCGAGGCGTTGATCGCGCTGGGTCGCTGGGACGAGGCCGAGGCGGTGTGCGCGGAGGCCGCGCGGATCGACCTGTCCGGCGTCACCGGCCTGCACTGGCTCCAACTGAGTGCCGGGCTACGGCTGGCCCGCGCCCACCCGGCCGCCGACGAAGTGGTCGACCGGGCGCTCACCTTCCTCGGCCGGCCCTACCTGTGGCCGAGCCACCGGCTGCCCCTGCACGAGTTGGCGATCGAGGCGGCGTTGGCCGCTGACGACAAGGTGGAGGCGGTCCGGGCGGCGCGGGTCGCGGCGGTCGACGAGAGCCTGCCGCAACTGCCCCGCGAGGGTTGGCCGGTGCTCAGCGCCGTCGCGCGTACCGCCGCCCGGGTGGGCGACCGGGACCTGTCGGTCGCGGTGGCGACGCTCGCCGCCGACCTGCCCGTCCGGCACCCGGCGGCGCGGGCACACGCCGCTCAGGTCGCGGCCCTGCTCGCGGTCGGCGACCAGGCGCTGCCGGCCTGGCGGAAGGCGGTCGACGCGTGGCGGGTCGACGGGCAGCCGTACCCGTTGGGTCGCGCGTTGCTGGCGCTCGCCGAGTCGGCTGCCGCCGCCGGGGAGCGCGACGAGACGGCGGCGGCGGTCACCGAGGCCGCCGAGATCGGCCGACGGCTGGGTGCGGTTCCACTGGTCGAGGCGGCTGCCACCCTGGCGCGGCGGGTCGGCCTGCGCACCACGGGCCAGGGCGGTGCCGGCGCCGACCTGCTCACCGCTCGGGAGCGGGAGGTGCTGCGACTGGTCGCCGAGGGGCACAGCAACAGCCGGATCGCCGAGCAGCTGTTCATCTCCCCGAAGACGGCCAGCGTGCACGTTTCCCGGATCATCGCGAAGCTGGACGTGACCAACCGGGTGGAGGCCGCCGCCCTGGCGCACCGCCTCGGCCTGCTCACCGAGCCGGCGGCGTCGCACTGACGCGCACCCTGTTGTCGCACTGACGTTCACCCGGCGAGGTCACCGCGGCAGGTAGATCCGCCAGCCGTCGATCGTGACCAGGTCGAGGGCGCCCGGGTTGGCGCGCTGCCGCTCGTCGAGCGCGTTCGCCAGCGGTGAGCCGGCCGGTGCGACCCAGGCTGGCGCCGCCGCCCTGTCCACCTCCCGCCGGTACGCGGGGTAGCGGTCGAAACCGGGTCGCAGCGCGTCGTCGACGACCGCGCAGACCACCTGCTCGGCGGTGGCAAAGGTGAGCCGGTTGCAGGTCCAGTAGCCGGCGCGCACCTGCCGTACGCCGAGCTGCCGCAAGGTGCTGACCAACTCGGCGTGCCGGGCCTCGGCTGCCCGGGTGGCCGGTGCGGTCTGCGCTGACCGCCAGGTGGCCTGGGCGGTGGTGCCCAGCGTGGCCGCGAGCAACGCCAGGGCGACCGGCCGGGCCAGTGTCCGCCCGAGGTCGCGCCGGCCGGTCGCCGACGGGCGCGGGCCGCGCCGGGCCACCGTCCACACCGGCCAGAGCAGCGCCGGCAGGGAGATGAGCAGGCAGGACAGGTAGCGGGAACTCTCCACCGGGGTGAGGCCGGCGGAACTGCTCACGGTGTACGCCCCGAGGGTGACCACGGCGGCCAGCACGAGCGCCAGCCGGATCGCCGCCGTCACCCGGGGTGCAACGAGAACCGGGTCACCAGCATCAGCGGGATCGACCAGCGAGGCAGGACCGGCTGGCGAGGCAGGGCCGGCTGGCGAGGCAGGGCCGGCTGGCGAGGCAGGGCCGGCTGGCGAGGCAGGGCCGGCTGGCGACGCAAGGTCCGCCGGCGAGGCGGCATCGGCTGGCGAGGTGGGGCCGGCTTCGGTGGGCGGTCGGCGTAGTGCCCGCCAGGCGGTGGCGGCACCGAGGGCCAGCAGCAGCGGCAGGGCGAGCGCCCACCAGAGTTGCCAGGTGTCGCACCGCCCCGGAGCGCAGAAGCCCATGCCCAGCGACGGGCCGAGCAGCAGGCCGCCGTGCAGCCGGTCCGCCCAGCCGGCGGTGGCGTTCGCGCCGCTGGCGGCGAGCACCGCGTGCAGCGGGTTCCGCCCGTTCAGCAGGCTGTGCAGCAGCAGCGGGGCCGCCCCCAGCACGGCGGCCGCCCCGAGCAGCGCCCCGGCGGCACCCCACAGCTCCCGGCGGCAGAACCCGACGAGCACCGCCCCGGTCGTCACCACGTACGGCAGCACGAGTGGGTCGACCCAGAGCATCAGGCCGGCCAGGAACCCCCACGCGGCCCACCGCGCCAGCCGCCATCCCGGTCGGCCGGCGGCCAGATCCACGGCGAGGATGGCCAGCGCCACCCCGGCGGCGTTCATCTCGGGGTAGCCACCGCCAGCAATGAGCTGGTTCTTGACGATCCGGTCCGAGCCGAGCGCCAGCAACGCCACCACCAGGAGCCCGAACCACCGGTCCCCGGTCAGACGCAGCGTCAACCGCCAGGACAGCAGCAGGAACAGCAGGTACAGCGCCAGGGTGGGCAGCCGCAGGCCGAGCAGCGACGGCCCGCCAGCCAGGGCGAACACCGGCGCGGCCAGGTACGCCTCCAGCGTGCCCATGTACTGCTGGCCGTAGAACCAGACCGGGAAACCCTCGCCTCGGGCGATGTGCAGCGCGGCCAACCCCATGGTGGCCTCGTCGCTGTTCGTCGGCGGCGCCGCGTTGACCAGCAGCCAGAGCCGGTAACCCACCCCGGCGACCACGGCCACCGCGGTTAGCCAGCCGACCAGGCGCAAGCGCGTACCGGGCCGCGGGCGCGGGGAGTCCGCGCCGCGCGGCTGTTCGCGTACGCCGGCGGTCATCGCACGATCATGGCATTCGGACGCCGCACGGCCCGTGCGGCGCTGTCGGCGGGTCAGCCGGCGGTGGTGACGGCCACCCCGGCGCGGGCGTCGAGCGCCTGCTTGTAGAGCCGGCCGGCCCGGTACGACGAACGCACCAGCGGCCCGCTCATCACGCCGGCGAAGCCGATCTCCTCGGCCTCCTCGCGCAGCTCCACGAACTCCTCCGGCTTGACCCAGCGGGTCACCGGGTGGTGCCGGGGGGTCGGCCGCAGGTACTGGGTGATGGTGATCAGCTCGCAGCCGGCCTCGTGCAGGTCGCGCAGCGCCTGCGAAACCTCGGCCCGCTCCTCGCCCATGCCCAGGATGAGGTTGCTCTTGGTGACCAGGCCGTCGGCGCGGGCCTGGCGGATCACGTCCAGCGAGCGGTCGTAGCGGAACGCCGGCCGGATGCGCTTGAAGATGCGCGGCACGGTCTCCACGTTGTGGGCGAGCACCTCGGGACGGGAGCCGAAGACCTCGGCGAGCTGCTCGGGAACGGCGTTGAAGTCGGGGATCAGCAGCTCGACGCCGCAACCCGGCTGAAGGGCGTGGATCTGTCGGACGGTCTCGGCGTACAGCCAGGCGCCGCCGTCGGGCAGGTCGTCACGGGCGACGCCGGTGATGGTGGCGTACCGCAGCCCCATCGAGACCACCGACTCGGCGACGCGACGCGGCTCGTCGGCGTCGAACTCGGCCGGCTTGCCGGTGTCGATCTGGCAGAAGTCGCAGCGCCGGGTGCACTGGTCGCCACCGATGAGGAAGGTGGCCTCCCGGTCTTCCCAACACTCGTAGATGTTGGGGCAACCGGCCTCCTGGCAGACGGTGTGCAGCCCTTCGCGCGAGACGAGCCCGCGCAGCTGGGTGTACTCCGGACCCATCTTGGCCTTGACCTTGATCCATGGCGGTTTGCGCTCGATCGGCGTCTCGGCGTTGCGCGCCTCGATCCGCAGCAGACGCCGCCCCTCGGGGGCCGCCGTTGCGGTGCGCGCTGCCTGGCCGGTCGTCGGCGCGGAGTGCTCGATCGTCACGAAAACGAGCCTACGCCGGACGGCGGGTGTCTATGTGCGTCGGGCGACCGGCGTCACGCCCCGAACGTTGTGACGCCGGACACCGGAGTGTCGAAAATGTGCGTCACACGAGAGGGATTCGGGTGCTACGGTCACCGCCAACAGCGACGACGGAGCCGAGTAGCGCGCCGACCCGCCAGTGCAGAGAGCCGCCGGTGCTGAGAGGCGGTCTGGCACCGGTGTGCGAAGACCCTCCCGAGCTGCGGGAAGAACGGTTGCGGGTCACCCGTGCCCAGTAGAGCCCGCCCGGCTGGCCCCGGTCATCAGGCGACGAACGAGGCCCCCGCTTCGGCGGGGGTGAAGGTGTGGTGGCACCGCGAGGTTCCCGCTCGCCCACACCTCCCTGGGGCTGATGCGACGCTTCGCCGCCCCAGGGCGGCGAAGGCGTGGCGATCGACCGAGGAGCAGCCCGCCATGCAACGAACCCTGTCCCACCACCTGCCCACCCGGATCGGCACGACAGTGCGGATCGCCGGCTGGGTGCACCGCCGCCGCCTGCTCAAGTCGGTGGCCTTCCTGATCGTGCGCGACGCCAGCGGCCTCGCCCAGGTGGTCGTCACCGACCCGACCGTCCGCGCCGAGCTGGAGAAACTCCCCGAGGAGACGGTCGTCGAGGTCACCGCGATGGTCACCGCGAACGAGACGGCGCCCGCCGGGGTCGAGCTGACCCACCCGACGGTACGTCCACTGGGGCCGCCCGCCGTGCCGCCACCGTTCGACCTTTACCGGCCGGCGCTGACCGCGAGCCTGCCCACCCAGCTCGACAACGCGCCCACCGCGCTGCGGCACCCCACCCGGTCGGCGGCGCTGCGGATCTCGGCGGCGGCGGTGGCCGGCTTCCGGGCCGCCCTGGACACCCGGGACTTCGTGGAGATCCACACCCCGAAGGTGGTCAGCTCCTCCACCGAGAGCGGGGCGAACGTGTTCGCGCTGGACTGGTTCGGTGGGCCCGCGTACCTGGCCCAGTCGCCGCAGTTCTACAAGCAGTTGATGGTCGGCGTCTTCGAACGGGTCTACGAGGTGGGGCCGGTCTTCCGGGCCGAGCCGCACGACACCGTCCGGCACCTCGCGCAGTACACGTCGCTCGACGCGGAGCTGGGCTTCGTCGCCGACCACCACGACGTGATGCGGGTGCTGCGCGACACGGTGGCCGGGATGCTGGGCACGGTGGGGGAGCGGGCCGGTGGCGCCCTGGCGACGCTCGGCGTCACGCCGCCGGAGGTGCCCGCGGAGATCCCGGAGGTGCACTTCACCGAGGCGCTGACGATAGCCGGCGCGCCCGCCGACGAGCCGGACCTCGCGCCGGCCCACGAACGGGCGCTGGGCGAGTGGGCCCGCCGCGAACACGGCTCCGACTTCCTCTTCGTCACCGGCTACCCGATGGCGAAGCGACCGTTCTACACCCACCCCGACCCGGAGCGGCCCGCGTACTCGAACGGTTTTGACCTGCTCTTCCGTGGTCTGGAGCTGGTCACCGGCGGGCAGCGGCTGCACCGGCACGCCGACTACCTGGCGGCGTTGGCGGCCCGGGGTGAGCCGGTCGAGCCGTACGCCGGCTATCTGGACGCGTTCCGGCACGGCATGCCACCGCACGGTGGCTTCGCCATCGGCCTGGAACGGTTCGTGGCCCGGCTGGTCGGCGCGGCAAACATCCGGGAGGTCACCGCGTTCCCGCGTGACCTGCACCGGCTGACCCCGTAGGGCCGTGCGCCGGCTGTCCGCTCAGACCTCGGTCAGGGTGGACAGTCGGCGCTCGACCACCGGCAGCACGTCGGCGACGCTGATCGGGCGGCCCAGCTCGGCGGTGAGCGAGGTGACGCCGGCGTCGCGGATGCCGCACGGCACGATCCGGTCGAAGTACGTCAGGTCGCAGTCGCAGTTGATCGAGAAGCCGTGCAGGGTGACGCCCCGGGCCACCCGGATGCCGATGGCCGCCACCTTGCGGGCCGGCCCGCGGTCGTCCTCGGGCACCCAGACCCCGCTGCGCCCCTCGACCCGACCGGCGGTCAGCCCGAACTCGGCGCACACGTCGATGAGCAGCTCTTCGGTCCGCCGCACGTAGGCGACCACGTCCACCGGGTCGGGCAGGCGCAGGATCGGGTAGCCGACGAGCTGCCCCGGGCCATGCCAGGTGATCTTGCCGCCACGGTCCACGTCGACGACCGGAGTGCCGTCCATGGGCCGGTCCCACGGCTCGGTGCGCTTGCCCGCGGTGTAGACGCTCGGGTGCTCCAGCAGCAGCACGGTGTCGCCGCGCTCGCCAGCCACCACCGACTCGTGCAGGCGTCGCTGCTCGTCCCAGGCGGCCTGATAGTCGAGCAGGCCGCCGCGGACGGCCGTCAGGCCGGGGGTCGTCGTCGTCACGGCGTCCAGCCTAGTCCCGCAACGAGCGATCTTCCCTGGTGAGCCGTCTCACCGGGCACCCCTGCCGCGACTCGGCCGGGCTCAGGCGCTGGGTGTCGGGGCGGCCGAGCGGCGGCGCCGCAGACGGCGGGTGAGGAGGGCGACGGCGAGCAGCAGTGGGACGCCCAGCGTCAGGTAGACCCAGAGCAGGGCGGCGAACGGTGACGGCCGGGGCTCTGGCCCACCGAACGCGGCCCGGGTCAGCAGGTCGCCCGGCACCATCAGGTCGGTCGACCCGACCGGCGTGGTCACCAGCACCTCGCGACCGCCGTCGGGCGACAGCGCGGCGAGAAGGGCTTGCCGGTCTGTGTCCGCCTCCGTTTCGCTGACATACCGCAGGATCGGGTCGTCTCCGCGCCAGCCGATGATCCCGCTGACCGAGGTGCCGGCCGGCAGGGCCTGGCCGACGGTTTGGCCGGTGGCAGTGTCCAGGAACTCGATCCGCCAGGTGCGCGCCGCCGCCTGCTCGGACGTGCACCTGGACCCGGCGCAGCCGTCGAAGGCGAGCAGCGCGAGCCGCCGGCCGTCGGGATGCCAGGCGGCGGGGCCGGCCAGTATCCGCCGGTCGCCGAGGTCGACCTGCCAACGAGTGCCGCCGCCGGCCGGGTCCACGACCACCAGTCGCTGGCGCTCGGCGAGCTGGGCTGGCACGTCCGGCGAGCCGGTGACCGCCACCAGGTCGCCACCGCGTGACCAGGCCGCTGCGGCGTGCGCGGCGAAAGTGCCCACGTCGAGCGTCCGCTCGGTGCCCCGGAACGGGTCGACGACGAGCAAGTCGTCGGGCTTCTCCGGATCGTTGAGCTGCTGGTTGTCCGGTCCGTAACTGATCACACTGTCATCGTTGCTGCGGGTGCCCAGCACCTGCTGCCCGTCCGAAGACCAGGCCATCGGGTAGACGCCGGTGCTCATCGTGCGGCGCTGCCGTCCGGTGGTGAGGTCCAGCAGCTCGCCGGAGTCCGGCCGCAGGTAGTGCCGTCCATCCGGGGAGAGCACTCCGTGCCCCTCGCCGATCCGGATCGGGATCAGCCGGTACGCGCCGTCCCGGTCGACCAGCACACCTGTCGACTCGAAATAGCGGGTGCGGTCGGTGAAGAACAGCAGCGCGGCCGGACCGGCCGGGCGTTGCCCCACGGTGGCCTGCCACAGCCAGGGATCGTGCACCCGGGTCGGCACCACCCCGGCCGCGCTCCCGGCGGCCGTTGCGGCTGGTGTGTTGAGCGCGACGAGCCCCAGCACGAGCGCGACCACGGCAGCACGCCGCAGTCGCCCGCCGGTCAATCCCATCGGCCCATTAGACGCGATGGCGGCCGGTCCTGATGCCCCGGCTGGCCGTGTCATGGTCTACCGGTCGGCGGGCGGGATGCGCCAGAGCCAGACGTCGTCGACCCGTTGCGGCTCGCCGAACAGGGCGGTGCCGGTACGCAGCAGCGCCTCCTCGTCGACCTCGAACTTCGCGCCGTGCACCTGGTCGGCGAGCACCACCGTCTCGATCCGCCAGTGCCGCAGGTCCGACTGGACCTCCCGGATGGTCCCGTCGGTCACGATCGGCACCAGCCCGGTACGGCCGGCCTGGTCCATCAACGCGCTCAGGGTGCGCGGCACCGGGCCGATCCGGCCGCGCCCGTCCGGACCGCCCGGGCCGAGGAAGAACCCGCCCGGGATCTCGAACTCGCCCTGCCGGTGCGACAACGCGTACGCCTGCCAGCGCTGGCCGTCGGGGTAGATGTCCACGGTCAGCGGCACCGGCGTGAGCACGCCGTCCGGTGAGACGTACTGGCGCCACGTGCCGGAGGTGATGAACCGCGGGATTGGTTCCCGCTCGTCGGTCAGCAGCGGGGTGGGCAGCAGCGGCACCAGGGCCGCCGCGAACCCGAGCACCCAGGCCAGCTCCGTGGGGCGGTACCGGGGTGGCGCGGCGCGCAACTGGTCGACGGCGTACGCCAGCAGTAAGCCGATCACCGGCGCGACCACCAGCGCCAGCCGGGCGGGCAGCGCGGCGTTCACCACCGGCAGTTGTCCGAGCAGGTCGAACGGCATGGGAAGGTCGGTGCGTCGGCCGTCGACCTTGGCGATCGGGCCGAAGGAGAGCACCGAGAAGATCAGCGCGAGGACGCCCAGTGCCCAGAGGGTGGCCCGGCGGCTCGGGTCGGCCCGCCGCCAGAGCGCGACGAAGCAGACCACGGTGAGCACCAGCAGCGGGATGCCGAAGAACGAGTTCTCCTCGGTCGGGTTCGGTGCCAGCGAGGTGCCCAGCCCTGCCTCACCGGCCAGCGAGCGGCGTGGGAAGGCGGCGAACGCCGCGATGTCCTCGGAGTGGATCACCGGGTCGAAGCCGGTGCCGTGGAACCGTTGCGGCCCGGCGAAGTGCAGCCACAGCGGGTACGACAGGAGCACGCCGGCGACCACGGCGGTCACCCCGAGCCCTCGCAGGAAATTGGGCAGCGCGGCGCGCGCCTCGGCCCGGTTGGCCGGGTGCAGCGCCCACACGGCCACGAACACCCCGAGCGCCAGCGCCGTGAAGAACAGCCCCTCGGCGGCGATCGAGAAGGCCACCGCGACCAGCACGCCGAGGATCACCCCGTCGCGGAGCCAGTGCCCGGCTCGGCGCAGCGCGAACAGCCGCCAGATCAGCAACGGCACCAGCCAGCCGGCGGTCCAGTTCAGGTGCGCGTTGGCGTGCGAGACCATGCCGGGGGAGTAGGCGATGAACAGGGCGCCGATCCCGGCGGCCAGCTGGCTGCGGACCAGGTGCCGGGAGAGCAACCAGTACCAGACCAGCGCGGTGGCGAGCAGGTTCAGGGTGAGGATCACCAGGAACGTCGCCGGTGGCCCGATCAGGTACGTGAGGGGGGCGAAGACCACCGCGTACACCGTGATCGAGGTGTTGACCGCGAGGTTCACGCCGTCCGGGACGTTGATCAGGTACGTGAAGAGCGGGTTGTCCCCGTGCGTGACCGCGTGCCCGCCGAAGGCCAGCAGCCACTCGAAGAGCGCCTGGTCGCTGGAGTTGACGGTGATGGTCCGGGTGTTCGGGTCCCGCCACAGCCCACTGGTCACCCACACGGCGAGCGCGAGCGCCAGCAGCACGACGATCAGGTCGGCCCGGCGGTCCCGGACGACGCGCGGCGGTGACGCTGGTGCGGGCCCGGTGGCCAGCGACGGGGAGGACGGCACGCAGCGGACGTTACCAACCGGACCTGGACGGGCCGGTCAGACCTGCAAGGAC
>NZ_JAGPYA010000098.1:0-14631 GCF_018070245.1 Micromonospora sp. M61
ACCAGGCCGGCCTCGACCACGTCGCCGACGAACTCAACGACCGCCCCCGCATGACCCTGGGCTGGGCCACCCCAGGTGAGAAGATGACCCAGCTCCTAGGTGTTGCAACCACCAGTTGAGCCCGCCCCGCTAACGGAAACTGTCCAAGATCTACACGGTCGGGCTCACTCGGCCGGCGCGACACACCGCCCGCCGGCCGGGCCCGGCCCGGCCCGGCAGCGCTCCGACGGCTTCCGACCAGGCGGACCGCCCGGCACTGCCGGATCAGCGGACGGTGACGGTGACCGTGTGCCAGCCGGTGGCGCCGTCCGGGACGACATCCTGCTTACGCTCGGTCTGGGTTTCGCCGGTGGCGTCCGTTGCCCGGACCTGCAGCCGGTGCTCGCCTGGCGTGGCGTCCCAGCGCCACGACCACTGCACCCAGGTGTCCACCGACACGGCTGGGGCCAGCTCGGCCTGCTGCCACTCGCCGTCGTCGACGCGTACCTCGACCTGGCGGATGCCCCGGTGCTGCGCCCACGCCACGCCGGCGATGGTCACCGGCCCCGTGGTCAGCCGGTTACGCCCCCGGGGCGTGTCGATCCTCGACTGGGTCTTGATAGGCCCTTCGACGGACCAGCCGCGCGGCACCCAGTACGCGTCGAAGTCCGCGAACCGGGTCAGCTCCAGCTCGGTCACCCACTTGCACGCCGACACGTACCCGTAGAGGCCGGGCACCACCATCCGGACCGGGAAGCCGTGCTCGACGGGCAGAGGCTCGCCGTTCATGCCGACCGCCAGCAGCGCGTCCCGCCCGTCGCGCAGCGCGGCGGTGGGGGTGCCGCAGGTCCAGCCGTCGACCGACCGGCCGACGACCTGGTCGGCGTCCGCATCCGGCTCGACCTCGTCGAGCAGTTCCCGCAGGGGTACGCCGAGCCAGCGGGCGTTACCGATCAGGTCACCGCCCACCTCGTTGGAGACGCAGGCCAACGTGACGTACCGCTCGACCAGCGGCCGGGCCAGCAGGTCGGCGTAGGTGTAGGTGCGCTCGGTGCCGACCCGCCCGTGGATCCGCAGCCGCCAGCTGTCCGGGTCCACCTGGGGTACCACCAGCGCGGTGTCGATCCGGTAGAACCCGAGGTTCGAGGTGACGTACGGCGCGAGTTGCGCCAGCGAGAGGTCCGCGCCTGCGGGTACGGCCGCTGCGGGGGCGACCGGCGCGGGCAGCCGGATCGCGTCCCGAGCGGCGGACACCCCGCGTCGACCGGCCAGCCAGCGCCCACCGAGACCTGCCGCCACGGCGGTTCCGAGCAGAACCCCGCTGCTGGTGAGGAACCGCCGCCGCGACTCGGGGTCGACTTCCGCAGCCCCGGCCGCGGGTTGCCCGCCCGGAGCCACCGGCGCAGCGGGCGTCACCGGGCCAGCGGGCGACACCGGCGCGGCGGGAGTCACCGGCACCGGCAGGCCCTCGGGCGTCGGCGAGGGCGGCTCGGCCCGCGACCCTCGCGCCGGGCCCGCAGGCGGCACCGGACCGACAGGCGGTACCGGCCCAGCAGGCGGCACCGACCCAGCGGGCGGCGCGATCGGCGTGGGCGGTGACCATGGCCAGGGGTCCAGCTCGAACGGGCCGTCGATGAACAGCCATAGCACCAGGCCGCCGAGGCCGGCGCCGACCAGCGACGGCAGCGCGTCGGCGGCGTCCGCACCGGAACGGGTCAGCGCGGCGGCCACACCGATGACGCCGAACGCGGCGATGCCGGCCAGGCCGAATGCCAGCCGTCGGACCGCCAGCACACCGAACAGCGCCGCGAACCCTCCCAGCAACAGGCCCGTACCGACCAGCAGCGCGATCTTGTCGGCGGTGCCGAAGAGGTCGATGGCGAGTTGCTTCAGCGACTCGGGGACGGCGTCGACCACCACCCCGCCGACCGCGACCAGCGGTGCCGACCGGGGGCCGGTCAGGACCGCCACCGGTTCGGCGATTCCGATCGCGACGGCGGCGGCGGTGATCCCGGCCAGCGCGGCGTAGCGCCGCGACGTGGTGCTCATCGGCCCAGTGTGCGCGATCATCCGGTCCACTCGCCAACAACGACAGCGTCGGTAACAGACCCATAAGACGTTCCGGGGCACACCGTCGTGCGACGGTGTGCCCCGGAACGGGTGTCGCTACCGGGTCAGAAGCCCGGGCCGTGCTGGTGGCCGTGACCGTGGCCGTGGCCGCCGCCGGCGGACTGCTCCGCCTGCTCCGGCTTCTCGACCACGAGGCTCTCCGTGGTGAGCAGCAGACCGGCGATCGAGGCGGCGTTGGTGACCGCGTTGCGGGTCACCTTCACCGGGTCGATGATGCCGGCCTTGACCAGGTCGACGTACTCGCCCTTGGCGGCGTCGAGGCCGTTGCCCCACTCCAGGTCGGCGACCTTCTGCGTCACGACGTAGCCGTCGTGACCGGCGTTCTGGGCGATCCAGCGCAGCGGCTCGACGAGCGACTTGCGCACGACCGAGACACCGATCTTCTCGTCGCCGGTGAAGCCCAGGTCGTCGTCGAGCACCGAACGGATCTGCACCAGGGCGGCGCCGCCACCGGGCACAGTGCCCTCCTCGACCGCAGCCTTGGTCGCCGCGATGGCGTCCTCGATGCGGTGCTTGCGCTCCTTCATCTCGACCTCGGTGGCCGCGCCAGCCTTGATGACGGCGATGCCACCGGAGAGCTTCGCCAGCCGCTCGGCCAGCTTCTCCCGGTCCCAGTCGGAGTCGGAGGCCTCGATCTCCTTGCGGATCTGGGAGACCCGGTCGGCGACGTCGGCCTTCTGGCCACCGCCGTCGACGATCGTGGTGTTCTCCTTGTCGACCACGACGCGCCGAGCGGTGCCGAGCACCTCCAGGCCGACCTGGTCGATCTTGTAGCCCAGCTCCGGGGCGACCAGCTCGGCGCCCGTGGAGATCGCGATGTCCTGGAGCATCGCCTTGCGCCGGTCACCGAAGCCCGGGGCCTTGACCGCGCAGACCTTGAGGGTCTTGCGCAGCGAGTTGACCACCAGGGTGGAGAGCGCCTGGCCGTCCACGTCCTCGGCGATGATCAGCAGGGGCTTGCTGTTCTGCAGGATCTTCTCCAGCAGCGGCAGCAGCTCTTCGATCGCCGAGATCTTCTGGGTGGTGACCAGGATGTACGCGTCCTCAAGGACGGACTCCTGGCTCTCCAGGTCGGTGACGAAGTTCGGCGAGATGAAGCCCTTGTCGAACTGGAGACCCTCGGTCACGTCCAGTTCGGTGGTGAGCATGGAGCCTTCCTCGACGGTGATGACACCGTCGCGGCCGACCCGCTCCATCGCCTCGGCGATCAGGTCGCCGATCGTGGCGTCCTGCGCGGAGATCGTCGCCACGTTCGCGATCGACTCCTTGCTGGTGACCTCGGCGGCACGGCCGAGCAGCGCCTCGGAGACCTTGGCGGCCGCCGCGTCGATGCCCCGCTTGAGGCCGGCCGGGTTGGTCCCGGCGGTCACGTTGCGCAGACCCTCACGAACCATCGCCTGGGCCAGCACTGTCGCGGTGGTGGTCCCGTCGCCGGCGACGTCGTTGGTCTTGGTCGCCACCTCCTTGACCAGCTGCGCGCCAAGGTTCTCGTACGGGTTGGTGAGCTCGATCTCCTTGGCGATGGTCACACCATCGTTGGTGATCGTCGGCGCACCGAATTTCTTGTCCAGGACGACGTTGCGCCCGCGCGGGCCGAGGGTGACCTTGACCACGTCCGCGAGGGCGTTGACACCGTGCTCCAGCAGGTGCCGGGCGTCGTCCGAGAAGCTCAGGATCTTCGCCATTTATGTCCCTTCGAAGCGCCATTGCCCCGGCCCGGCGAGCCGGACCGGGGCAGTGGCACTGATCGGTTGCTTACTTCTCGATGACCGCGAGGACGTCGCGGGCGGAGAGCACCAGGTACTCCTCGCCGGCGTACTTGACCTCGGTGCCGCCGTACTTCGAGTAGAGGACGGTGTCGCCGACCTGCACGTCAACCGGAACCCGGTTGCCGTTGTCGTCGACGCGGCCCGGGCCGACAGCGAGGACAGTGCCCTCCTGCGGCTTCTCCTTGGCGGTGTCGGGGATCACGATGCCCGACGCCGTGGTGGTCTCAGCCTCGTTCGCCTGGACCACGATGCGGTCCTCGAGCGGCTTGATCGCAACCTTGGTCGCGGTAGTCACGGGCATACCCTCCTGGGGTACTGGTTTCGTTGCTGGCCGGCGGGGCCGACCAGCGTCAATCTGCCTCATGCCACCGGGCGGGGCCGTCGTCGCGGGTGCCGGTCCGCCTGGCGTGCGCCCCCGGGTCGTGAGACCCGGAAGCTGGCACCCTCAGGGTGAGAGTGCTAATCGCAGGTTATTCCGTGGCTAGCACTCCGTCAAGGAGAGTGCCAGCGAGTCGCGCCCCGCCAGCCCGGATTTCCGGGTCTACCCGGACAATGACCGGGTGGATCTCGATCAGCTGGCGGCGCTGCGTACCCCTGAGGGGTCGGCCGCGCTCACGGCGGCGGCCGGGCTGGCCGGCGGTGATCCACTGGCTGCGGCGTCGGCCCTGCGCGCGGCCGGGGTGCCGCCGACGCTGGCCGCGGCCGCGCTCACCCAGGCTGAGCTGCGCCACCGGGCGGTCGGCAAGTTCGGCCCGGCAGCCGCTGGGATGTTCCTCACCCGCCCGGGGCTGGAGCAGGCCACCCGCCGGGTGGTCGCCGACCGGCGGGCCGCCCGGCTCCACGCGGCCGGCGTGCGCACCCTGGCCGACCTCGGATGCGGCCTCGGCGCCGACGCGCTGGCCGCCGCCCGCGCCGGCATCCGGGTGTACGGGGTGGAGGCCGACCCGGTGACCGCCGCGATGGCCGCCGCCAACGCCGACGCGGCCGGGCTGGCCGACCTGTTCACTGTCGAGTGCGGGGATGCCACAGCGTTCGACGTCTCCCGGGTCGACGGGGTCTTCTGCGACCCGGCCCGCCGCACCACCGGCACCGGGCGACGGATCTTCGACCCGCGCGCCTACTCGCCACCGTGGGACTTCGTGACCGGGCTTGCCGAGCGGGTGCCGCGCACCGTGGTGAAGGTGGCGCCGGGCCTGGACCACGCGCTCATTCCGGCCGGCGCGGAGGCCGAGTGGGTCGGCGTCGATGGCGACCTGGTCGAGGCCGCGCTCTGGTGTGGTGACCTGGCGGAGGTGCCCCGCCGCGCGACCCTCTACCGCCAGCGGGGCGTCGAGGCGCACCGCCACCAGCTCAGCGGCTCGGGTGCCGACGAGGCACCGGTCGGGCCGCCGCGTCGCTACCTGTACGACCCGGACCCGGCGGTGGTGCGCGCGCACCTCGTGGCCGAACTGGCCACCGAACTGGACGCCACCCTGGGCGATCCGAGCATCGCCTACCTCTACGCCGACCAGCCGATCCGCACCCCGTACGCACGCTGCCTGGAGATCACCGACGTGCTGCCGTTCTCGCTCAAGCGCCTGCGGGCGCTGCTGCGGGATCGTCGGGTGGGCCGGGTGGAGATCCTCAAGCGGGGTTCCGCGCTCACCCCGGAGCAGCTTCGGCGGGACCTGCGGCTGGCCGGCGACGAGGCGGCGAGCCTGGTGCTCACCCGGGTCGCCGGCGCACCGACAGTGCTGATCGGTAGACCGGTCGACTAGCGTCGCCGGTGTGGCAGGACAGGGCACTCCGGCGACGGCACTGGTGGTCAAGCGTGGGGTGGCGCACCGCACCCATCCGTACCGGGTGGCACCGGACGCCCCGAACTACGGCGCGTTGGTGGCGGTGGCGCTCGGCGTGCCACCGGAGCGCGTGTTCAAGTCGCTGGTGACCGAGGTCGACGGCGCACTGACCGTGGCGGTCGTTCCGGTCACCGGCGAGTTGGATCTGAAGGCGCTCGCGGCGGCCGTCGGTGGCAAGCGGGCGGCGCTGGCCGACCGGGCGGTCGCCGAGCGGGCAACCGGCTACGTACGCGGTGGGATCAGCCCACTCGGGCAGCGCAAGCGGCTGCCCACAGTGCTGGACGACTCCGCGCTGGCATTTCCGACGATCTACGTCTCGGCTGGTCGGCGCGGTCTGCAACTCGAACTGGCCGCGGCGGATCTGGTGGCGCTGACCGACGCCCGCACCGCGCCGTTGCAGACCCACTGACGGCCTTCGTTACGTCGACTCCCCCGTGGGATACCCAGGGAGTAACAGTCGCGTTGCTGAATTGTTATCGCTCCCAACAAACTAGGCACCTGCGCGGTCTTGTGGAGCCGGTGTGACGCGAAATACGTTGCCGGACACAACAAAACAACACCTCCCCCACCTCCGAAAGGACCCTGCACATGCGTAAGGGGATCCTCACCATCGCCGCCGTGGGCCTGCTCGCGACCGGCGGCTTGACCGCTTGCAGCGACGACTCCGGCACCGGCTCGACCGACTCCAAAAAGACCCCCAAGATCGGCGTGATCCTTCCGGACAGCAAGTCCTCCCCCCGCTGGGAGACGGCGGACCGCCGCTTCCTGGAGGAGGCGTTCAAGGCCGCCGGCGTCCAGTCCGACATTCAGAACGCCCAGAACGACAAGGCCGCCTTCCAGACCATCGCCGACCAGATGATCACCAGCGGCGTCACCGCCCTGATGATCGTCAACCTGGACTCCGGCACCGGCAAGGCCGTGCTCGACAAGGCCAAGTCGCAGGGCGTCGCCACCATCGACTACGACCGGCTCACCCTCGGCGGCTCCGCCCAGTACTACGTCAGCTTCGACAACGAGTCCGTCGGCAAGCTCCAGGGCGAGGGTCTGGCGAAGTGCCTGACCGAGAAGAACGCCAAGAACCCGGTCGTGGCATACCTGAACGGCTCCCCCACCGACAACAACGCCACCCTGTTCAAGGCCGGATACGACTCGGTACTCAAGCCGAAGTTCGACTCCAAGGAATACACCAAGGGCCCGGACGACGCCGTGCCGGGCTGGGACGGCCCCACCGCCGCGACCATCTTCGAGCAGCAGCTCACCGCGACCAAGGGCAAGATCGACGGCGTGCTGGCCGCCAACGACACTCTCGGCAACGCCGCCATCTCGATCCTGAAGAAGAACAAGATCAACGGCAAGGTGCCGGTGACCGGGCAGGACGCCAGCGTGGAGGGCCTGCAGAACATCCTCGCCGGTGACCAGTGCATGACCGTCTACAAGGCAGTCCGGGAAGAGGCCAAGGCCGCCGCGGACCTGGCCATCGCGCTGGCCAAGGGCGAGAAGAAGGACACCGGCCAGTCGGTGAAGGACGGTGACCGCGACGTCCCCTCGGTGCTGCTCACCCCGAAGGCCATCTACAAGGACAACGTCAAGGACGTCATCGCCGACGGCTACGCGACCAAGGAGCAGGTCTGCACCGCGGCGTACGCCAAGTTCTGCGCCGAAGCCGGCATCAGCTGACCGACGCCGCATCACCCGCCGGGACGACCACCGCCGGACGGGCCCCGACCCTCCCTTGAGAAGGAGACCCCGTGTCCGCGACCCCCCTGCTGGAACTCCGCGGGATCGACAAGAGCTTCGGTCCCGTCCAGGTGCTCCGCGACGTCGCCCTGACCGTCCACCCAGGCGAGGTGACCGCACTGGTCGGCGACAACGGCGCCGGCAAGTCGACCCTGGTGAAGTGCATCAGCGGCATCCACCCCACCGACGCCGGAGAGTTCCTGTTCAACGGTGAACCGGTGCACATCGGCAGCCCCCGCGACGCCGCCACGCTCGGCATCGAGGTCGTCTACCAGGACCTCGCGCTCTGCGACAACCTGGACATCGTGCAGAACATGTTCCTCGGTCGGGAGAGGCGCAGCGGCATCGTCCTGGACGAGCCGACCATGGAACAACTCGCCGCCGAGACCCTGGCAGGGCTCTCCATCCGCACCGTCACGTCGCTGCGCCAGCACGTGTCCAGCCTCTCCGGCGGCCAGCGCCAGACCGTGGCGATCGCCAAGGCGGTGCTGTGGAACAGCAAGCTGGTCATCCTGGACGAGCCGACCGCGGCGCTCGGCGTGGCACAGACCGCGCAGGTGCTCGAACTGGTCCGCCGCCTCGCCGACAACGGCCTGGCCGTGGTGCTCATCTCGCACAACATGAACGATGTCTTCGCCGTCTCCGACCGGATCGCCGCGCTGTACCTCGGCCAGATGGTCGCCCAGGTGAAGACCACCGACATCACCCACGCCCAGGTGGTCGAGCTGATCACCGCCGGGCGCTCGGGCGGGCTCGGCCTCGCCACCGACCCGGGCAGCAACGGCGACGGCCCGCAGGCGGCCGACTCGATCTCAGGAGGCGTCCGATGACCACCACCGCCGTGCGGAAGGACGGCCCGGCGGCCGTCACACCGACGCCGACCGTCGGGGGCCACGTCCGCAACTACCTGAGTCGGGTACGCGGTGGCGACGTCGGCGCGTTGCCGGCCGTGCTCGGCCTGATCGTGCTCTGCACCGTCTTCGCGATCATGCGGCCGTCGTCGTTCCTGTCGGCCGGCAACTTCGCCAACCTCTTCACCCAGGGCGCGGCGGTCACGCTGATCGCGATGGGCCTGGTCTTCGTGCTGCTGCTCGGCGAGATCGACCTCTCCGCCGGCTTCGCCAGCGGCGTCTGCGCGGCGGTGCTGGCCAATGTGGTCACCGTGCTCGGCTACCCCTGGTGGGTCGCGGTGCTCGCCGCGGTCGCCACCGGTGTGGTCATCGGCACCACGCTCGGCATGCTCGTCGCGAAGATCGGTATTCCGTCCTTCGTGGTCACCCTCGCCGGCTTCCTCGCCTTCCAGGGCGTCGTGCTGCTGCTCGTCAAGGATGGCACCAACATCTCCGTCCGCGACGACGTGCTGGTCGCCATCGCCAACCGCAACCTCGGCCCCACGTTGGGCTGGGCGCTGACCGCCCTCGCGGTCGTCGGCTACGCGGCGGTGCAACTGCTGCGCCACCGCAACCGGGCGGCACGTGGTCTGATCACCGACCCGATCGCGGTGGTGGCGCTGCGGATCGCCGGGCTCGCCGTCATCCTCGGCACCGCTGTGTACGTGCTCAACCTGGAGCGCAGCCGCAACGTCCTCATCGTCTCGCTCAAGGGTGTGCCGATCGTGGTGCCGATCATCGCGGTGCTGCTGGTCATCTGGACCTTCGTGCTGCAGCGCACCAGCTACGGCCGGCACATCTACGCCGTGGGCGGCAACCGGGAAGCGGCCCGCCGGGCCGGCATCGGAGTGGACCGGATCCGGATCTCCGTCTTCGTGATCTGCTCATCCATGGCCGCCATCGGTGGCATCGTGGCGGCCAGCCGGGCCAACTCGGTCGACCCGAACACCGGGGGCAGTAACGTACTGCTCTACGCGGTCGGCGCGGCGGTGATCGGCGGCACCAGCCTCTTCGGTGGCAAGGGCCGCGTCCTCGACGCCGTCCTCGGCGGCGCGGTGGTCGCGGTCATCGAAAACGGAATGGGCCTGATGGGGTACACCGCAGGAGTCAAGTACGTGGTCACCGGTGTCGTGCTGCTGCTCGCCGCCAGCGTCGACGCGCTCTCCCGCCGCCGCGCGGCAGCCACCGGCACCCGCTGACCGCGCGGGAGGTAGCACCACGATGCGCCCAGGACCGAGCCAGGACGACGTCCGACGGCAGAACCTCGGGGCTCTGCTGAGGCATGTGCACGTCCACGGGGCGACCACACGCGCGGAACTGACCACCACGCTCGGCCTCAACCGCAGCACCATCGGCGCGCTCACCGCCGACCTGTCCGCGGTGGGGCTGGTCAGCGAAGGCGCGCCGAAGGAGACCGGCCGGGCCGGGCGACCGTCACTGGTCGTCCGGCCCGAGTCGGCCCGGGTCTACGCGTACGCGTACTCGGTGGAGGTGGACCGACTGCGCGCGGCCCGGATCGGGTTGGGCGGGGCGGTCCTGGACCGCCGCGACCTGGACAGACCACGCGGGCTGCTGGCCGCGGAGGCCGCGCCGCTGCTGGCCGGCGCGGTCAAGGAGATGCAGCAGCTGGTGCCGGCCGACGCGATCTGCGTCGGCGCCGGCGTCGCGGTCTGCGGCATGGTCCGCCGGGACGACGGCCTGGTCCGGCTCGGCCCCACCACCGGCTGGGTGGACGAGCCGATCGGCTCGGCCCTCGCCGACGAGTTGGGCATCGACGTACCGGTCACGGTGGGCAACGTGGCCGACGTCGCCGCGTTCGCCGAGCACGCGCGGGGTGTTGCGGCCGGTTGCGACAACGTCCTCTACCTGTACGGAGACGTCGGCGTGGGTGCCGGCATCATCGCCGGTGGACGTCGGCTGACCGGGCACGGTGGGTACGGCGGCGAGGTCGGCCACATGAAGGTGGTCCGCGACGGCCGGCCCTGTGAGTGCGGCTCCCGGGGTTGCTGGGAGACCGAGATCGGCGAGCACGGTCTGCTCCGCGCTGCCGGACGTTCCGACGCCCGGGGTCGCGACGCCCTGCTGGCGGTCTTCGACGCCGCCGACCGGGGCGACGCCCGGGCCCAGACGGCGGTCCGCCAGGCCGGCGACTGGCTCGGCTTCGGCGTCGCCAACCTGGTGAACATCTTCAACCCCGAAATGGTCATCTTCGGCGGCACCATGCGCGACCTCTACCTCGCGGCGGCGGCCCAGATCCGCAGCCGGCTCAACTCCAACGCGCTCGGAGCCTGCCTGGAGCACGTCCGGCTGCGCACGCCCAAGCTGGGCGCGGACGCCCCCCTGATCGGGGCCGCCGAGTTGGCCTTCGAACGACTCCTCGCGGACCCCCTCGACGTGGGCTGATCCGCGTACGCTGTCCGGCGTGGATGTCGAGCTGCGCGCCTCCGACGACGACCGCAACCGGGTGGTCGCCGAGCTGCACCGGCACACCGCAGCGGGCCGGCTGACCCTCGACGAATTTTCCGATCGGGCGGGTGCAGTGTGGACGGCACGCACCCTCGGTGACCTGGCCGCGCTGACCCGCGATCTGCCGGCACTGTCCGACCCGCCCGGCGACCGCGACACCGCCGGGCACGGGCACCGCGAGCTGCTGATGCTCTTCGCCGCCGCGGCGCTCACCCTGCTGCTGCTCGGCGGCTTCCTCGCCATCACCCGCTGATCCACGTCGCCAAACGGTGAACTGATCGCGCGATCAGTCCGTATCAGTGGGCGGACGGGCAGCCGGGAGCGTGTGGCTGTCCGGTCCAGACGCGTTTCGGTCCGGACCGAGGAGGCACCACAGACATGGCACCGCTCAGATCCGCCCATCGCCGGCTGGGCAACCGGACCCACCGAGCGGCGATGCTGCTCATCGCGATCGTCGCAGGGATCGGTGTCCTGCCCGGCGTGGCCATGGCCGCGCCCGCCGGCGGCGGGCAGCAGCTCAACGCCGCCGACATGACACTGCTCAACGGGGTACGGCTGGCCGGGCTGTGGGAGATGCCAGCCGGTCAGATGGCCGCCGAGAAGGGGCAGTCGGCCAAGGTGCGGGAGATCGGCGCCGGCATCGCCAGCGAGCACCAGAAGCTCGACGAGCTCGTGGTCGAGGCAGCCAACAAGTTGGGCGCGACGATCCCCAGCGAGCCGACCGCCGAGCAGAAGGGCTGGCTGGCGGAGATGCAGAAGGCCTCCGGCGCCCGCTTCGACCAGATCTTCGTCACCCGGCTCCGGGTCGCCCACGGCAAGATCTTCCCGGTGATCGGCGCGGTCCGCGCCAGCACCCGGGACGCCACCGTCCGCAAGCTCTGCGACGACTCCAACGGCTTTGTCATGCACCACATGCAGATGCTGGAGAGCACGGGCCTGGTCCGCTGGCCGGAGCTGCCCCCGGCGGCGCTGCCCGCCCCCGGTGACGACGGCCTGTTGGCCGCCGCGGCGGCCAACGCCGGCCCGCAGGTCGGGGTCAGCAGCACAGTCGTCTGGCTGGTCTTCCTCGCCGCGCTGGGCACCGGTGGAATCGCCACCTACCGGATGCTGCGCCGCAGCTGATTGTCGGCGATGGCCTCGTTGGTGGCTCGCGTCAGCGGTCGACCTGGGTGAAATCCCAGGAGTGCGGAGCGCGGGCCACCAGCAGGGCCGGCGGATCGGGCAGCGGTCGCGGGTTGCTGCGCCACTTGGAGATGACCACCACGCGATGGTCGGTGGAGGAGAAGACCTCGCTGGAGACGTGCAGCGGGTCGTGCTCCAACTCGGGCAGGGCGGTGTCGCACACCCAGGTGATCAGGTCGGCGACGCCGTACGCCTCGGCGCGCGCCTCCCACATCCGCACGATCATGTCCGCCGCCCCCGTCACACGCTGACCGTGGTCAACGGCAGTGCCGAATCGGCAGGCAGGTCCAGTCGGCTCGGCGCGACCCCAGCGGCGACCAGGTGCGAACCGAGCGCGGCCACCATCGCACCGTTGTCGGTGCAGAGCTTCGGACGGGGCACCCGGACCCGGATGCCGTACTTCTCGGCCCGCTGCTCGGCCATCGCCCGCAGCCGCGAGTTCGCCGCCACTCCCCCGCCGATCACCAGGGTGTCGATGCCCTGAGCGCGGCAGGCGGCGAGCGCCTTGCTGGTCAGGACGTCACAGACCGCCTCCTGGAAGGACGCGGACACGTCGGCCACCGGCACCGGCTCACCGGCACGCTGACGCGCCTCGACCCACCTTGCCACCGCCGTCTTCAGGCCGGAGAACGAGAAGTCGTACCGGTGGGCGGCGAGATCCTTGGCGGCGGTCAGGCCGCGTGGGAAGGCGATCGCGGCGGCGTCGCCGGCCCGGGCCTCCCGGTCGATCGGCGGGCCGCCCGGGAACGGCAACCCGAGCAGCCGGGCGACCTTGTCGAACGCCTCACCAGCGGCGTCGTCGATGGTGGCGCCCAGCGGGGTGACGCCCCGGGCCAGGTCGTCGACGAGCAGCAGGGACGAGTGACCGCCGGACACCAGCAGCGCGATGGCGGGTTCGGGCAGTGGGCCGTGCTCAAGGGTGTCCACCGCGACGTGGGCGGCAAGATGGTTCACGCCGTACACGGGCTTCTCGGCGGCGAGCGCGTACCCCTTGGCGGCGGCGACACCGACCAGCAGCGCACCGGCCAGACCAGGCCCGGAGGTGACCGCGATCGCGTCGATGTCGGCCAGGGTGACGCCGGCCTCGGTCAGGGCCCGGTCCATGGTGGGCACGATGGCCTCCAGGTGTGCCCGGCTGGCCACCTCGGGCACCACACCCCCGAATCGGGCGTGCTCCTCGACACTGGAGGCGAGTGCGTCGGCCAGCAGGGTGTGCCCCCGCACGATGCCGACGCCGGTCTCGTCGCAGGAGGTCTCGATACCCAGGATCAGCGGTTCGTCAGCCATGGTCGTGTGGTCCGTCCCCGGTCGGCTCGGCGTCGCGCCGCATGACCAGCGCGTCGGTGTTGCTCGGTTGGTAGTAGCCGCGCCGCACCCCGATCGGCTCGAACCCGTACGTCGCGTAGAGCCGCTGGGCGGCGGCGTTGTCCACGGCGACCTCCAACAGGGTGCTGCGGGCATCCCGCCGGGCCGCCTCGGCGAGCAGTTCCTCCAGCAGGACGCGGCCCACGCCGCGCCGCTGCGCGTCCCGGCGCACGGCGATGTTCTGCACCCACACCTCGTCCGGAGGAGCCCCGGCGAGACCGGCGTAACCGAGCACCGCGCCATCCCCGTCGACGGCGACCCGGTAGTGGTGCCCGTTTGCCAGCTCGTTCCAGAACATGGCCGGCGACCACTGCTCGGCGCCGAAGAGGTCCGCCTCGATCGGCAGCACGTCGTCGATGTGCCACCAGCGGAACGGGACGAGCCGTACCGCTGTCATGGCAGGACCGGTTTGCGGCCGACAGCCGCCACCGCGTCGGGACGGCGCAGGTAGAGCGGGGTGAGCCGCTCACTGGACGCTCCCGCCCGGATCCGCTCGGCCGCGAGCAGCGCCAGCACGGTGGCGTCCGGGTACCTGGGCTCGACCCGGACGGGCAGGTCCAGGATCTCGGCGTACCGGTGTGCCCCGTCCCCGACCGCGATCGTCGCGCCCAACTCCCGGGCGCGCGCGGCGGCCACCGACGGCGTGGACACCTCAGGCCCGACGATCCGCTGGCCAGCACCGTCGTAGACGGCCCAGTAGAGCTCCTTGCGCCGGGCATCGCTGGCGGCCAGCACCGGCTCGCCGGACGCCGCCGGGTAGCCGATGGCGTCCAGCGAGCAGACGCCGTACGTGGGGATGCCGAGCACCTGACCCATCGTCGCGGCGGTGACCAGGCCGACCCGCAGCCCGGTGAACGGACCCGGGCCGAGCCCGGCGACGATGGCGCTCAGGTCACGTGGGCGCGCGTCGGCGTCGGCGAGGACCGCATCCACCTGGGGAGCGAGCAGTTCGCCGTGCGCGCGGGCATCGACCGTGCACCGGTGCGCCCGGGACACGACACCGTCCGCCGAGACCTCCACCAGCGCTGCGGTCACCGCAGGGGTCGAGCTGTCCACCACGAGTACGAGCACGGTTAGCCAGCCTAGCCGCCCCGCCACCGCCCCCGGTCACGCCCCGCCCCGCCACCACCCCCCAGGCCCGCCCGGGCCCGCCGCGGTCCTCGGGACGCCCCGCCCACCCGCACCCCGCAACCCCGCCGGGCGGCGAAGCGGCCGGGGAGCGACGCGGCCGGGTGCGACGCCGCCACATTTCCTTTTGAGCGGGATGCCTGTGAG
>NZ_JAGPYA010000099.1:0-14134 GCF_018070245.1 Micromonospora sp. M61
GAGGTGGGCACCGAGGGCAAGCTCGGCGGCCAGGCCGAGGTGCCGAACGTCGCCGGCACCTGGCGGGACCTGACCGACAGCGTCAACTCGATGGCGTCGAACCTGACCGCCCAGGTCCGCAACATCGCCCAGGTCTCCACGGCGGTGGCGAAGGGTGACCTGTCGCAGAAGATCACGGTGGACGCGCGGGGCGAGATCCTGGAGCTGAAGTCGACCGTCAACACGATGGTCGACCAGCTGTCGTCGTTCGCCGACGAGGTGACCCGGGTCGCCCGTGAGGTGGGCACCGAGGGCAAGCTCGGCGGTCAGGCGCAGGTCAAGGGTGTCAGTGGCACCTGGCGGGACCTGACCGACAACGTGAACTCGATGGCCTCGAACCTGACCAGCCAGGTCCGCAACATCGCCTCGGTGACCACCGCCGTGGCAAAGGGCGACCTGTCGCAGAAGATCACCGTGGACGCCCAGGGCGAGATCCTGGAACTCAAGTCGACTGTCAACACGATGGTCGACCAGCTGTCGTCGTTCGCCGACGAGGTGACCCGGGTCGCCCGTGAGGTCGGCATCGAGGGCAAGCTGGGCGGTCAGGCGCAGGTGAAGGGTGTTTCCGGCACCTGGCGGGACCTCACCGAGAACGTCAACCAGCTCGCCTCGACGCTGACCACGCAGTTGCGGGCCATCGCCCAGGTGTCCACGTCGGTGACCCGGGGTGACCTGACCCAGCGGATCGCCGTCAAGGCGCAGGGCGAGGTCGCCGAGCTGAAGGACAACATCAACCAGATGATCGTCACCCTCCGGGAGACGACCAAGAAGAACGCCGAGCAGGGCTGGTTGGACTCCAACCTGGCCCGCATCGGCGGCCTCTTGCAGGGCCAGCGCGACCTCGGCGAGGTCTGCCGCATGATCATGACGGAGGTGACCCCGCTGGTCGAAGCCCAGCTCGGAGCCTTCTTCCTGGCCGACGACACCGACGGCAGCATGCGACTGCGGCTCACCTCCTCGTACGGGTACGTGGCGCGGGGCAACGACGTCACCTTCGGGCCGGGCGAGGGGCTGGTCGGGCAGACCGCGCTGTCCCGCCGCACGATCCGGGTCAGCGCCTCCCCGAACAGCCGGCTCACCCTGCGTTCGGGTCTGGCCGAGACGCCCCCGTCCGACCTGGTGGTGCTCCCCGTGCTCTTCGAGGGCGAGCTGCTCGGCGTGATCGAGTTCGCCAGCGTGTCGGCCTTCTCCGACCTGCACCTCGCGTTCCTGGAGCGGCTGGTGCTCACCATCGGCATCGCGGTGAACACCATCCAGGCCAACCGGCGTACGGAGGAACTGCTGGCCCAGTCGCAGCGGCTGGCGCACGAGATGCAGGAACAGTCGGCGGAGTTGCAGCGCACCAACGCCGAGCTGGAGGAGAAGGCCACTCTGCTCTCCGAGCAGAAGGGCAACATCGAGACGAAGAACCGGGAGATCGAGCTGGCCCGGCTGGGCCTGGAGGAGAAGGCGCAGCAGTTGACCCGCGCCTCGGCCTACAAGTCCGAGTTCCTGGCCAACATGAGCCATGAGCTGCGTACGCCGCTGAACTCGTTGCTGCTGTTGGCCCGCCTGCTGGCGGAGAACTCGGAGCAGAACCTCAGCCCGAAGCAGATCGAGTTCGCCCGGACCATCCACGGGTCCGGCTCGGACCTGCTGCGCCTGATCGACGACATCCTCGACCTGTCCAAGATCGAGGCGGGTCGGATGGACGTCGAGCCGACCGAGATCCGCTTCGCCGAGCTGCGTGGCTACGTCGAGCAGGCGTTCGCGCCGCAGGCCGAGGAGAAGAACCTGGACTTCCAGGTACGCGTCAGCAAGGATCTGCCGCCGGCGTTGGTGACCGACGCGCAGCGGTTGCAGCAGATCCTGCGCAACCTGCTCTCCAACGCGGTGAAGTTCACCGACAACGGTGCGGTGACGCTGCGGATCGCCCCGGCGGCGGAGAACGCGGTCTTCGACGTGCCGGCGCTGACCAACGCCCAGCAGGTCATCGCGTTCACCGTGATCGACACCGGGATCGGCATCTCCGACGACAAGTTGTCGATCATCTTCGAGGCGTTCCAGCAGGCGGACGGCACGACCAGCCGCCGCTACGGCGGCACCGGCCTGGGCCTGTCGATCAGTCGCGACCTGGCCCGGTTGATCGGCGGCACCATCACCGTGTCGTCCGCGCCCGGTCAGGGGTCGACGTTCACCCTGTTTGTGCCGCAGGTGCTGGCTCCGGACGCGGTGGTCGCGCCCCAGGCTCCGTCTCCGCAGCGCGCCGGTCTGCCGTCGTCGCTGCTGATGCCGCCGCTGGAGCTGTTGTCGGAGCGGCCGGAGGCACCGGCCACCCGCCAGCTGGACGGCGCCACCGTGCTGATCGTGGATGACGACGTCCGCAACGTCTTCGCCTTGACCAGCGCGTTGGAACTGCACGGGATGACCGTGCTGTACTCGGACAACGGAGCGGACGGTGTCCGTCTGTTGGCCGAGCATCCGGAGGTGGACATCGTGCTGATGGACGCCATGATGCCCGACCAGGACGGTTACGAGACGACCCGCCAGATCCGCCGCAACCATCGCTTCGCCGACCTGCCGGTGGTGTTCCTGACCGCGAAGGCGATGCCGGGTGACCGGGAGTCGGCGCTCGCTGCCGGGGGCAGCGACTACATCACCAAGCCGGTCGACCTGGACGACCTGATCGAGTTGATGTCGTCCTGGATCAACGGCAGCCGGACCGAGGAGACTTCGTGACCCAAATGGCCAAGGCGCTGCTCGTGGACGACCGGCGGCAGAATCTGACGGCCCTGGAGGCGATCCTCCAGGGCCTGCCGGTCCAGTCCGTGGCGGTGGAGAGCGGTGAGGCGGCCCTCAAGCAGCTGCTGGTGGACGACTTCGCGGTGATCCTGCTGGACGCGCAGATGCCGGACATGGACGGCTTCGAGACGGCGAGCCACATCAAGCGCCGTGAGCGGACCAGGCACGTGCCGATCATCTTCCTGACGGCCGCTGACCGGGACGCCCAGCTCGCTCTCCGGGGCTACCAGGTGGGCGCGGTGGATTACCTGACGAAGCCGTTCGACCCGTGGGTGCTGCGTGCCAAGGTGTCGGTCTTCGTCGAGCTGTGGGTGAAGACCCGGCAGCTGGCCGCCCAGTCCGACCTGGTCCGGGAGCGCGACACGCAGTGGCGCAGGCTCACCGACGCGGTCGACGAGGCGACCACCCTGCTGCGGTCCGACGACGGGGAGGCCCGTGACCGGGCGGTGAGCATGTTGGAGCAGGCCCGCTGGGGCAACACCGCCTGACGCGGCGGGGCGGGTCGGGTCAGCCGGTGGGCTGGTCGTTGCGGATCATCAGGGCGCTGCGGAGGCCCGTGATGTCCAGGACGCGGATGAGGAAGTCACCCACGTGGGTCAGCATCAGCAGGCTCTGCGCGTGGCTGGCCTTGCGGCTGAGCACGACCAGGGTGCCCAGGCCCTGCGAGTCGCAGAAGGTGACGCCGCCGAGGTCGAGGACGATCTTCGGCGGCGGGTCGGCCAGCACCTCGTTGACCACTGTCGAGAGCTGCGCGGCCGTGAGCATGTCGATCTCACCGGCCAGGCGAAGCACAGCTTCGTCACCCGTCCGGTGTAGCGTGATGGACAGCTCGGCACGATCCACCCGGTCAGCCTAGCGCGATCCGACCGGTCCGGCCTGTTGAGGCCGCGAGCCGTCGCCGTCCAGGCCGAGCCCCCCGCATGTCGACGCTGCTGGCGGGTGCCGGCCACAGGTGAGCCTGGTAACCCCACCGCGGGGTGGCTGCTGGTGGGCCGTTCGTCGCTGACACAATGGCGGCATCGTGACCGACATATTTCCAGCCGGATCCGGCCGCTACCCGGCCGACGCGCCGGCCTCCGAGGCCCTGTTCGACCGCGCCCGCGCCATCGTGCCGGGCGGGGTGAACTCCCCCGTGCGCGCCTTCCAGGCGGTCGGCGGCACGCCGCGTTTCATGGTCCGTGGCGAGGGCCCGTGGCTGTACGACGCCGACGGCCGCCGCTACGTCGACCTGGTCTGCTCCTGGGGTCCGCTGATCCTCGGGCACGCACACCCGGAGGTGGTGGAGGCCGTGCAGGCTGCCGCCGCTCGGGGCACCAGCTTCGGCACTCCCACCCCGGGTGAGGTGGAGCTGGCCGCCGAGCTGGTCGACCGCACCCCGATGGAGCAGGTTCGCCTGGTCAACTCGGGCACCGAGGCCACCATGTCGGCGATCCGGCTGGCTCGTGGCTTCACCGGTCGCTCCAAGATCATCAAGTTCGCTGGTTGCTACCACGGGCATGTCGACGCCCTGCTCGCCGCCGCCGGATCCGGCGTCGCCACCCTGGGCCTGCCCGACTCGCCCGGCGTGACCGGTGCGGCGGCCAGCGAGACCATCGTGCTGCCCTACAACGACATCCGGGCCGTCGAGGAGGCGTTCGCCGCCGAAGGCCCGCACATCGCAGCGGTGATCACCGAGGCGGCAGCCGGCAACATGGGTGTGGTCGCCCCCCGCGACGGCTTCAACCAGCAGCTCGCACGGATCGCGCACGCGCACGGCGCCCTGCTCGTGGTGGACGAGGTGATGACCGGGTTCCGGGTGTCCCGCGCCGGGTGGCACGGCCTCGACGCCTCCGACGCCGACCTGTGGACGTACGGCAAGGTCATGGGTGGCGGCCTGCCCGCCGCCGCCTTCGGCGGGCGTGCGGACATCATGGCGCGACTCGCCCCGGCCGGCCCGGTCTACCAGGCCGGCACGCTCTCCGGTAACCCCCTCGCGTGCGCCGCCGGCCTGGCCACGCTGCGACTCGCGGACGAGTCGCTCTACCGCAAGCTCGACGACACGGCCGCCGTCGTGGGCAAGCTGGCGTCCGACGCGCTGGGCGCCGCCGGGGTTCCACACCGACTGTCGTACGCGGGCAGCATGTTCTCGATCTTCTTCACGGACGCCGACGTGATCGACTACGACAGCGCGCGCACCCAGCAGGTGCCGGCGTTCAAGGCGTTCTTCCACGCGATGCTCGCCGCCGGCGTCTACCTGCCGCCGAGCGCGTTCGAGTCATGGTTCGTGTCGGCGGCGATCGACGACGTCGCTCTGGAGCACATCGCGGACGCGCTGCCGACGGCGGCGAACGCGGCGGCAGCGGCTGGCCACGGGGGTTGACGTGCGCGCGAGGAGTGAGCCGGGTTTGCGAGCCCCGCAGTCGCAAACAAAGGGGGCACAGCGGTGAGCAAGACGGTGGTCCACGTGCTCCGGCACGGCGAGGTGTACAACCCCGACCAGATTCTCTACGGTCGGCTGCCCGGTTTCCGCCTCTCTGAGCTGGGCGTGCAGATGGCCAAGGCCGCCGCGGAGGGCTTGGCCGAGCGAGAGATCGTGCACGTGGTGGCCAGCCCGCTGGAACGCGCGCAGCAGACCGCCGAGCCGATCGCGGCCCAGTTCGGGCTCCCGGTCGGGGTGGACGAGCGGCTGATCGAGAGCGCCAACTGGTTCGAGGGCAAGAAGGTGTCGCCGGGCGACGGGTCGTTCCGTGACCCGCGCAACTGGTGGGTGCTGCGCGACCCGATGACCCCGTCCTGGGGCGAGGCCTACCGGGTGATCGCCGAGCGGATGTTCGCCGCCGTGCAGGCCGCCCGGGTCGCCGCCGAGGGGCGCGAGGCGGTGCTGGTGTCGCACCAGCTCCCCATCTGGACGCTGCGCCGCTACGTCGAGCGCAAGCGGCTCTGGCACGACCCGCGCAAGCGGCAGTGTGGGCTGGCGAGCCTCACCTCGTTCCACTTCGACGACGCGAAGGTGGTGGGCATCGGCTACAGCGAGCCGGCCGCGCACCTGATCGCTCTCTCCGCGACCGCCCGGACGGCCAAGGGGGCCTGATGAACGCCCGGAGGTGGACCGCCGGTCTGCTCGCCGCCGTCGCCGCGGTGGCGCTGGTCGGCTGCACGTCGAAGGGGCAGGAGAAGACCTGCACGACCACCACCGACGGGATCTTCGAGTGCGCACCGGACCAGCGCTCCGCACCCCCGAAGGTCGCCGGTGAGCTGCTGCTCGGCGGCACCTACGACGTCAGCCAGGCTCGCGGGCAGGTGGTCGTGGTCAACTTCTGGGGTTCCTGGTGCGCGCCGTGCCGTGCCGAGGCGGACGACCTGGAAGCCGTCTACCAGGCCACCAAGGGTTCCGGGGTGAGCTTCCTCGGCATCAACGTCCAGGATTCGCGGGACAAGGCCAAGGCGTTCGAGAAGGGCCGGGTCACCTATCCGAGCCTGTTCGACCCGTCGAGCAAGACGGCACTCGCGCTGGACATCCCGCCGAACAGCGTGCCGGCGACGGTGGTGCTCGACCGGGACGGTCGGATCGCCGCGGTGATCCGGGCCGCCGTCAAGCAGGAGGGCCTGCAACCGATCGTCGAGCGGATCGCCGCTGAGAAACCGGCGCCCAACTGATGGGCGAGACCTTCCGGGAGCTGGCCCTGAGCGGGCCGCTGCTGCTCGCCATCGGCGCGGCGGCGCTCGCCGGCCTGGTCAGCTTCCTCTCCCCGTGCGTGCTCCCACTCGTCCCCGGCTACCTCTCGTACGTCACCGGCCTGGCCGGTTCCGACCTCGAAGGCCGTGCACGGCAGGGCACCTCGTCGACCCCTGCGGAAGCGGCCGAGGCCGGTGACCGCGGAGGCGTCGCGGTCCGGGAGCGGATCGCGCGGGCCGGTGCCGTCAAGGGCCGGGTGCTCGCGGGCACGCTGCTCTTCATCGCCGGTTTCACCGCCGTCTTCGTCGCCACGGCGATCCTGTTCGCCGGCATCGGCCAGATCTTCTTCGAGTACGAGCGGCAGCTCGAAATCGTCGTCGGCGCGTTGATCATCGTGCTCGGGTTCGGCTACCTCGGGATGATCCCCGCCCTGCAACGGGAGTTCCGCATCTCCCGGCTGCCGTCGGCCGGGCTGCTCGGCGCACCGGTCTTCGGCGCGGTCTTCGCACTCAGCTGGGTGCCCTGCACGGGCCCCACCCTCGGCGCCGTGATGGGCATGGCCACCGCCTCCGGGCAGAGCGACCGCGCCGTGGTGCTCGCCGTGGCGTACTGCCTCGGGTTGGGGATACCGTTCATCGTCTTCGGGCTGGGCTTCCAACGCCTGCTCGGGGTCTTCCGCGCCGTTCGGCGCAACAGCCGCTGGGTCACCCGGGTCGGCGGCGCCCTGCTCATCCTGATCGGCCTCGCGCTGGTCACCGGCGGATGGCAGAGCTTCGTGATCTGGTTGCAGACCACGGTCGGGGTGGGCGAGGTGAGCATCTGATGACGGTCGTCGACGACCGGCCGGAGACCGTGGCGCCAGCGCCACGCCGTCGGCCGAACCGCCTCCTGGCGCTGCTGCGCAACTCGTGGCGGCAGTTGACCAGCATGCGTACGGCGCTGATCCTGCTCTTCCTGCTCGCGATCGCGGCCATCCCCGGCTCGGTGCTGCCGCAGCGCGGGATCAGCCCGGAGAAGGTCAACGAGTACTTCGTCGACCACCCGGAATGGGCCCCCCGACTGGACCGCATCGGCGCCTTCGAGGTCTTCGGCTCGGTCTGGTTCTCCGCGATCTACCTGCTGCTGTTCACCTCCCTGATCGGCTGCATCACGCCCCGACTGCGGGACCACATCCGGGCGTTGCGGTCCCGCCCGCCGGCCGCGCCGAAGCGGATGGCGCGGCTGCCGCAGCACACCGTGCTGCCCGCCCCGCCCGGCGGCGCGACGGCGATCGCCGAGGTGCTGCGCAAGCGTCGCTGGCGGGTGGAGGTCCGTGGCGACGAGGTCTCCGCCGAGAAGGGCTACCTCAAGGAGACCGGCAACCTGCTGTTCCACACGTCGTTGATCGCGGTGCTGATCAGCGTCGCCCTCGGCTCGTGGTACGGCTGGAGCGGCAACCGACTGCTGGTGGCGGGCGCGGACAACGCGTTCTGCAACACCCGGCAGCAGTACGCCGAAGCGAAGCTCGGCCCCCAGGTGGACAGCGCCGACCTGCCCCGCTTCTGCCTGCGGCTGGACGACTTCGAGGCCCGCTTCCTGCCTTCCGGTCAGCCGGAGTTCTTCAATGCCACGGTCACCGTCGACGGCCCGGACGAGCCGACCCGCAGCGCCGACTTCTCGGTGAACTCGCCGCTGCGCCTCGCCGACGCGAGCGTCTACCTGCTCGGCCACGGGTACGCCCCGGTGATCCGCTACACCGACCGGTTCGGCAACAGCCAGATCAGCGACGAACCGTTCCTCACCACCGGCGACATGGGGCTGACGAGTGAAGGGCTGGCCGCCTTCCCGGACGCGAACGTCGACCCGTCCACCGGCCAGCGCGCACCGGACGAGCAGATGGCGTTCACCGGCATCTACCTGCCCACCGCACCCGAGCAGGCGCCGTTCGTCCGCTCGGAATACCCGACCGAGCGCAACCCGGCACTGAACCTGGTCGCCTACCGGGGCAACCTCGGCCTGGACGCCGGCATCCCCAGCTCGGTCTACCAACTCGACCAGCGGCAGGTGCGGACCGGCAAGGTCCAGGAGGTCGGCACCAAGCTGCTCCGCAAGGGCGAGACCTGGAAGCTGGACGACGGCACCACTGTCGAGTTCCTGGGCACCGAGCGGTACGTCACCCTCTCCATCCGACACGACCCCGGCGCGACGCCACTGCTGATCAGCTGCGGCTTCCTGCTGGCCGGCCTGATGGGCTCGCTGTTCGGGCGACGCCGCCGGGTGTTCTTCCGGGTGGTGCCGGCCGACCCGGCGGAAGGATCTCCGACGGGCGGTAGTAGCTTGATGGAGGCCGGTGGGTTGCCGCGCACCGACTATCCAGGGTTCGCCGACGAGTTCGCCCAGCTCATCGCCGAGGTCAACGGCGACGAACGGGCGGCTGAGCGGGCCAGCACGGGCGCTGACTCCAGTGACCGGGCCGGCGTGCGAGAAGGAGCCGAGTGATGTCCGCACTCTCCGACAATCTGGTGACCTTCGCCATCCTGGCGTACCTGGTCGCGATGATCGGTCACGCCGTGGAGTACGCGTTGGGCAACGCGCGTACCCGGGTCGCCGCTGCGGCTCCGGTGCGCGAGCTGGTGGGTGCCGGCGGCGGCATCGTGCCGACGCCGCCCGCGCCCGTACCGTCGCAGCCCGGGGCCGACCGCTCCGCGCGACGGGCCCGCCTCGCCGGCCTGATCGGGGTGGGCGCCACCGCGGTCGCCGCCGTGCTGCACCTGGCGGCGCTGGTCACCCGTGGCCTCGCGGCCGACCGGATGCCGTGGGGCAACATGTACGAGTTCGTGCTCACGGTGACGTTCATCGGGGTCGCGGCCTGGGTGGTGGTGCTCTGGAAGCGGCCGTCGCTGCGCAAGCTCGGGCTGTTCCTCACGCTGGTGATGGTGCTGCTGGTCGCTACCGCCGAGCTGGTGCTGTACGTGCCGATCGTGCCGCTGGTGCCGGCACTGAACTCGTACTGGTTCGTCATCCACGTCTCGACCATCGTGTTCGCGTCCGGCATCTTCCTGTTCGGTGCGGTGCCGGCGGTCGGCTTCCTGATGCGCAACGGGTACGAGAACGGCAAGCGGAGCTTCCCGTACACCCTGGCCAAGCGGCTGCCCGCCGCGGCCGGGCTGGAACGGTTGACCTTCACGCTGCACGCCTTCGCCTTCCCGATCTTCACCTTCGCGGTGATCGCAGGTGCCATCTGGGCCGAGGCGGCCTGGGGTCGGCCGTGGGGCTGGGACCCGAAGGAGACCTGGGCGTTCATCTCCTGGGTGGTGTACGCCGGTTACCTGCACGCCCGGGCCACGCCCAGCGTCAAGCGCAACGTGGCCACCTGGCTCGCGGTGCTCGGCTTCCTCACCATGCTGATGAACCTGTTCGGCGTGAACATCTTCTTCACCGGCCTGCACTCGTACGGTGGGCTGGACTGACCCTGGTAACACGATGCGGGCCGGCCACTGATTCGTCAGTGACCGGCCCGCATCGTTCAAACGGCTTCGGTCAGCTCACCGTGACCGGGGCGATGTCGTTGCCCGGGTTGTCGTCCACCCGCGGGTAGCGGCTCGCCGGCTGGACCATCCCGGCGGACCCGCCGAGGCTGTCGATCCGTAGGTCGAAGGTGGCCGTCGTGCTGGTCCCGGCGGGGAACACGGCTCCAGGGCCGTTGCAGCGCCAGAACTTTGGGGTCGCTACGCCGTCCTCCTCCTCGCCGCCATATGACGCGCACCCCGGCGGGTCGGCCAGCACGGTCACCCCGGTGGGTGGTGTGAAGAAGAACGCGCCAACGGTGTCGCCGGAGTTCGTGCCGTCCGGCACACCCGGGCCCTCGTTACGGATGCCCACGGTGACCTGGACGGTGTCGCCGACGGCACCAGTCACGGTCGCGCCCTGGGCGACGATGTCGAAGGCGCTCTGGACCTCCCACAGATAGGTCTGACCGCCGGCGCCGTTCACCTCGACCGGAATCACGCCGAGCGGCGTACCGACCGCCCGCAGCCGCAGCGCCTGGTCGGCGTCACGGCTCTTGAGCTTCACGTTGGTCGGGAGCGGACCGGCGCTGGCCAGCGGCTCCACGAACTGGGTGATCCGCTTGTCCCCGAGGGTGGCCGGGCCGACATTGGTGGGAAACCCGCCCCGCAGCTCGTGCCGCTGGCCGGGCGCGAACGTGCCCCGCACGGTGCAGACGACAACGGTGGCGAGCACCTGGTCGGTGCCGTACCGGCAGTTGCGGTAGCTGGCCGGCACGAGGCCCACCGAGAAGCGCATGGTGAGCCGCAGGTCCACGGCCGGCTGGTCACCGGCATTGACCACGGCCACCTTGAGGGGGAGCGTGTCGCCCACCTCGACGCCGGTCAGGTATTCGTCGACCATGTCGAGCAGGTCGGGCCCGGACCGCACGGTGACCGTCGCCTGCTGGGCGTACGCCTCGGTCTGCTCGCCGAACGCCGTGTAGTCGAGGGTGCCCGTCGCGCCGTCCACGGCGCCGGGAGCGGCCCGGAACACCACCGGCACGGTGCCGGTGAGCGTGCCGAACTCGTCGATGGCCGTCGGCGGCATCGGGCAGGTCACCGAAGTGCCCTGGTTGACGCAGAAGTCGGGGAAGCTGGCGGTGGCCACGCCAGCGAGGCCGGTCAGGTCGATGGTCACCCGAGGCTGGGTGGCTCCGGTGCTGGTCAGGGTCAACGGCACCGTGCGGCCGGGAGCGCCGGCCGCGCCGAGCGTCACGTCGCCCAGCCAGCCATTGACCCAACCCGGGTCGTCCTCGGCCGAGGCGGGCGTTGACGCCGCGCCGATCATCGCCGTCGCGAGGACCAGCGTGGTCAGCCCGTGCACAAGCCTGCCACGCGTAACGCGCACAGATCTCATCGATCTCCTTGGTGGGGGATGAGCCGACCGGAAGAAGCCAGGTTTGTGGCACCCCGACCCGATCGGCATCCATGATCTTAGAGATCACCTGTGACAGTTCTCGATCGGTCGACCAGGTCGCGATCTTCGTCGAAACCGGATTCGGTCGGTGCCCGCCGCGCCGGTCGCCAGGCCCGCAACGTCCGCTCGACCTGGACGGTGACCTGGTAGGACACCTCCGGTAGGTCGGCCAGCTCGATCTGTTCACCACGCAGCGCCAGTTGGGCGTGCAGCTCCCGGGCGATGGTGTCGCGAAGCGCGATCAGCAGGGGCGACAACCCGTCCGGGTCGCCGACGACATAGGCGTCCGACATGCCCACCACCCTGCACCCGGCTCCCGCCGTTCCGCCGTTCCGCCACTCCGCCACCGTGACCGCCTCGTTGATCCACTCGGTTTCCGTGAAATCGGGCTGTCCCAGCGGCGGGAGGCCCCGACTTCCTGAAAGTCGAGTGGATCTAGGCCGCTCCGCCGAACCAGCCCGGCATGTCGAGGCGGAACCAGTTTGCCGAGGCCATCGTGCGGAGGTCGTCTTCCATGGCGGTGACCCGGTCCGGGCCGAGGGTTTCGGACCACTGTGCGCGCAGCCGGTCGAAGATCTCGGCGGAGCGGCGTAGCCCGTCGGCGCCGTGCGGTGTTACCCGGACCAGTCGGCGTCGGGCGTCGGAGGGATCGTCGGCCCGCTCCAGGTAGCCGACGGCGACCAGTCGGTCGATCGTCTTGCCGGCGGCCTGTTTGGAGATGCCCAGTCGCTGGCCCAGCTCCGTGGCGGTGGTGCCGTCCGCGCCGACGGCCTGGAGCACGAACCCGTGCAGCGGCCGCAGCTCCGGATGCCCCTCCCGGGCCAGTTCGGAGTGCAGGTCGTCGATCAGCGTCCGGAAGCCCGCCAGCAGCAGCAGTGGCAGGTGGAACCCGGGGCGCGCGGGATCAGCGGTTGCCATGTTCGACAACCACGTTTACTATTTCGTCAACCACGTTGACTATCCTACGGGGTGCGGCACCGACCCTCCCGACCGACGCTGCCGAAAGCAGGTAACCGTGCCCGTCTTCACCGCTCACACCGCCGAGACCGCACCCGCTGCCGCCCGCCGAGCCATCGAGGGCGTACGCGGCCGGTTCGGCTGGCTGCCCACCCCGGTGGCGCTGATGGCCGACTCGCCACAGTTGCTCACCGGCTTCCTCGCCACCAGCGCGGGCTTCGAGCAGACCGACCTCGCCCCGCTGGAGCGGGAGGTGGTCATCCTGACGGTCTCCACCACCAACGAGTGCCACTTCTGCGTCGCCCTGCACACCGGCAAGCTCACCCAGATCGGAGCGACCACCGAGCTGATCACCGCACTGCGTGCCGGCTCGGCGCTGCCCGAGCCGCGGCTGGAGGCGCTGCGCCGGTTCACGCTGGCCGTGCTCGACCACCGGGGCGCAGTGCCCGACAACGAGTTGCACGAGTTCCTGACCGCTGGCTACCAGCCCCGGCACGCGCTGGACGTGGTGCTCGGCGTCGGCGCGTACACGATGTCCACCTTCGCCAACCGGCTCACCCAGGCACCGCTCGACCCACCGCTGGCCGCCCACGCCTGGACGCCCGCCGCCTGACCGGGGGCGCCTGCCGACCGCTGCTCAGGCCGCCCCGAGGAAGTCCCGCAGCAGGGCGAGCATCTCGTCCGGGCGCTCCTCGTAGAGCCAGTGCCCGCAGTCCTCGATCACCTCGCCGCGAACCGTGTCGGCGTACCGGCGAACCTGCTCGGCGACCTGCCCGCCCAGGCTCGCCGCCGCGCCGACGGCCAGCACCGGCATCGTCAGCTTCGTGGCCCGGTACGCCGTGTTGTCGGCGATGTCCTGATCGAACGCCCGGAAGTAGGCGAAGCTGGCCCGCAGATGCGCCGGGTCGCGCAGGTGGCTCGCGAACTCCTCGATGTCGGGGGCGGCGATGCTGCCCTTGCGCACCATCAGGGCGTCGGTGAACCGGTCCACCCAGAGCGACTCCCGACCGCGGACCAGCTCCTCCGGAAGCCCGTTGCCGATCGAGAAGTACCCGAAGTTCCACACTCCCGGGCCGGCCGAGGTGAGCGCCGGGAACGTGTAGATGCTCTCGTCAGGGATCGGTGCCTCGGTGAGTACCAGTCGGCTCACCCGCTGCGGATGGGCGGCGGCGTACGCGTACGCCACCATGGTCCCCAGGTCGTGCCCGACCAACCGGAGGTCACTGACCAGGCCGAGCTGGTCGAGCAGCCCGTGCAGGTCGGCGGCGACGGTCTTCTTGTCGTACCCGCCGGCCGGGGCGTCGCTGCTCCCGAAGCCGCGCAGGTCGGGTGCGACCACGTCGAAGGATCGGCTCAACTCGGGCAGCAGGTTCCGCCACATGTGCCAACACTGCGGATACCCGTGCAGCAGGACCAGTGGCGGGCCGCTGCCGCCACGGACGTAGTTCATGGAGATCTGGCCGATCCGCGCCCGTTGCTCGGTGAACCCCGCCGGAACCCGCTCCGCGCCCATCGCCGCCTCCGTCCGCCGGCTGTCCGCCGCCGGCTGCCCGGCTACCCGCTCGACCGCCCACCATGCCTGCGAGTTCTGCGCCCTGACCGTTGATCCACTCGCGTTTCGGGAAGTCGGGCCCGTGCTCAGGTGGTCGTAGCAATCGATCTTGTCGTTCGTTGGTCTCTTCGGCGGGGTGATCGCTGAGAGGCTGGTGGGGCGTGGCGGGTCGTAGGCCGTTGACGGTGGTGGACCGGGAAGAGATC